>NZ_JACVVI010000025.1:0-48506 GCF_016658625.1 Pantoea sp. S62
ATGGTGGCTACGACGGGAATCGAACCTGTGACCCCAGCATTATGAGTGCTGTGCTCTAACCAGCTGAGCTACGTAGCCATCTTTTTTTCGCGTTACCTTCATCGGCGTTGCGGGGCGCATTATGCGGAGTTGACCAGACAGCGTCAACAAGTTTTTTACCGTTTTTTGCCAGATAATCGCTGTTTGACTGGCTTATAACCAGCATGGCGGTTTATTCGGCAATTTTTCAGTGAATACAACGCTAATCGTAAAAAAAATGGGCCATAACCGGCCCATTCTGGTGGCTTTCTGTCGGCTTATTTATAGGCTGACTGATGCACACCCACGGCACGTCCGGAAGGATCGTCCATGTTTTTAAACGCTTCATCCCACTCAATTGCTTTAGCAGACGAACAGGCGACGGATGGACCGCCAGGCACACACTCTGCCGCACTGGCTAACGGGAATAGCTCTTCGAAGATCTCACGATAGAGATAAGCTTCTTTCGAACCCGGCGTGTTGAACGGGAAGCGGAAATGGGCGGTTGCCAGCTGCTGGTCGCTGATTTGCTTCGCGGCCACTTCCTTGAGTGAGTCGATCCAGCTGTAACCCACACCATCAGAGAACTGCTCTTTCTGACGCCACGCTACGCTCTCTGGCAGGTAAGAGGAGAAGCATTCACGCAGAATGTGTTTCTCCATTTTACCGTTGCTGCCACACATTTTGTCGGCAGGGTTGATACGCATTGCCACATCCAGGAATTTTTTATCCAGGAACGGTACGCGGGCTTCAACGCCCCAGGCAGACATCGCTTTGTTAGCGCGGGCGCAGTCAAACATATGCAGCGCCTGCAGTTTACGCACGTTTTCTTCGTGGAACTCTTTGGCGTTTGGCGCTTTATGGAAGTAGAGATAGCCGCCAAACACTTCATCTGCACCTTCGCCAGACAGCACCATCTTAATACCCATCGCTTTGATTTTACGCGACATTAAGTACATCGGCGTAGAGGCGCGAATGGTGGTGACGTCATAGGTTTCAATGTGATAAATCACATCGCGGATGGCATCCAGACCTTCCTGCACGGTGAAATGAATTTCGTGATGCACGGTGCCCAGATGTTCCGCTACAGATTTTGCTGCTTTTAAATCAGGTGAACCTTCCAGTCCGACCGCGAAAGAGTGCAGCTGCGGCCACCATGCATCACTTTTATCCTGATCTTCAATCCGTTTTGCCGCAAAACGCTTGGTCACAGCTGAAATGATAGAGGAGTCCAGACCGCCTGACAGCAGCACGCCATAAGGGACATCTGACATCAGGTGGCTTTTCACGGACTCTTCCAGCGCATGTTTCAGGCCAGCCGCATCTGTGGTGTTGTGTTCAACGTTCTTGTATTCCATCCAGTCACGCTGCCAGTAACGACGGATTTCACCATCGGTGCTGGAGAGGTAGCTTCCCGGCGGGAACTCTTTGATCGAACGGCAGGCCGGTACCAGCGCTTTCATTTCTGACGCAACAAACAGGTTGCCGTGCTCATCGTTACCCATGTAAAGCGGGATGATGCCGATATGGTCGCGGCCAATCAGATACGATTTCTTAACGCTGTCATAGAGGATAAAGGCGAACATGCCTTCCAGCTCATCAAGGAAGTCGACACCTTTCTCCTGATAGAGCGCCAGAATCACTTCACAGTCAGAACCGGTCTGAAATTCGTAGCGATCGCTGAGTTCAGCGCGCAGTGCCTGATGGTTGTAAATTTCGCCGTTAACGGCCAGTACGTGGGTGTGATCGGCGTTGTACAGTGGCTGTGCGCCGTTGTTAACGTCAACAATTGAGAGGCGTTCATGCGCCAGAATAGCCTTGTCATCTGCATATACACCTGACCAGTCCGGTCCGCGATGACGCATTAAACGTGAACATTCCAGCGCTTTTTTGCGCAGCTCAACAGGATCGGTTTTCAGATCCAGCACACCAAAAATTGAACACATAACTGACTCCTGATCTCACCTTACGGCGATGTTATCTTTTGCGTTTGTCCGGCAGCCTGACGCTGCGTGATAGATAAGAAAATGCGCTATTTGGTGCATTCAATGCAAGAGGAATCGTGATTTACTGATAAAAATATTGCTCACATGGCAATAAAATTGAATAAACGACAATTTAAATGTTGTTTTGTTGTGGGATCGGCAATGAAATGGCGTTTGTGAGTAAAAAACAGGCAGCGAAAGTAGGCGGGAGCATGAAAAAAAGGGGGGACGCATCACAGATTAAACGGATGCGTCATAAGAAAAATGAATCAGAACAGGTCAATATCGGCAACAGAAGGGTAGATCCAGTCCGGACGGAACGGCATGGCATCGATATCGCTCAGCGTCGAGACGCCTGACAGCACCAGTACTGTCTCCAGACCTGCCTGGAAACCGGCGAGAATATCGGTTCGCAGGTTATCACCCACAATGACAGTCTCTTCTGAGTGGGCCTGCATTTTATTCAGCGCAGCGCGCATGATGTAAGGGCTGGGTTTGCCCACCACAAACGGGCTACGGCCTGAGATCTTTTCAATCCCGGCGCAGAGCGCGCCACAGGCGGGTATAAAGCCGCGCGCGTGCGTATCGGGGTTAGTGGCGATAAAGCGCGCGCCGTTAGCGACGAAGAAGGCCGCTTTGTGCATCATGTCCCAGTTGAACGAACGCGTCTCCCCGACAATGACAAAATCGGGATTCACATCCGTAATGGTAAAACCCGCTTTATAGAGCTCATGAATCAGCGCGCCTTCACCAATGACATAGGCCTTTTTACCCTCCTGACGACGCAGGAAGTCGGCGGTAGCCATGGCAGAGGTATAGAAAACGGACTCAGGAACCTCGACACCAGCCGAAGCAAAGCGGTTAGCCAGATCCTGCTCTGTCTGCGAGGGATAGTTTGTCAGTACCACCAGCGGCATCTCTTTGGCCAGAATGCGCTGTAAAAATTCCTGCGCGCCAGGAACGGCCGTGTTGTCGTGCATCAGCACGCCATCGATATCACAAATTACGCTTTTAATGGTCATAGTCAGATCCGATGTGGCCCGCCACAACAGCGGGTTAGCTTAGAGCCTGTCCCATTAGGCTATTTTATTTGTCATTCTAAACCTGGGCAGTGCTCACAATCCTCACGTACTACGTGTACGCTCCGGTTGTTCCGCGCTGTCCGTGTCCAGACTGCCTGCACCAATTACGCCTACTGGGATAGGCTCTTAGTCTTCCAGAAGATGTTGCAGCAGAATGCCGTTAAGCATGGCACGTTTAGCCAGCGCAAACGCACCAATCGCAGAACGGTGATCCAGGGTAGAACGCACCACCGGCAGATTTTTACGAAAGGCTTCTAATGCCTGGGTATTGATGCAGCCTTCAATCGCGGGCAGCAGCACTTTTTCTGCTTCCGTAATCTCGCCCGCCAGCACCACTTTTTGTGGATTAAACAGGTTAATCGCGATGGCAATCGCTTTACCCAGATACCGGCCCACCTGTTCGACCACTTCGCAGGCCAGCGCATCACCCTGATTGGCCGCTTTGCAGATGTGGGACATCTGGCACGCCTCCAGCGTCAGTACACTGGGGTAGCCCTGATTCAGCAGATGCCGCACACGATTCTCAATGGCGCCGTTAGCGGCAATGGTTTCAAGGCAGCCAAAGTTACCGCAGTGACAGCGCTCGCCAAGCGGGTCAACCTGGATATGGCCGATTTCGCCGACGTTGCCGTTGCTGCCGAGGAAAATATGGCCGTTAGCAATAATGCCGGCACCGGTGCCGCGGTGTAAGCGCACCAGGATTGAGTCAGCACAGTCTCGGCTTGCACCGAAATAGTGCTCGGCCAGCGCCAGACTGCGAATGTCGTGCCCCACAAAGCTGGTGACGTTGAACCGTTTTTTCAGACTGGCGACCAGCGGCCAGTGGCTGACAGAGATGTGCGGCATATAACGGATCACGCCGTTAATCGGGTCAACCAGGCCTGGCAGGATGACGGAAATCGCGATCAGCTCGCGTATTTTACGCTGGTGCTGCTCGATGAAGCCGCTGATGGCGTTAAACAGCGCATGTTCCAGCGTCTCCTGGGTGCGTTCCGGCAGCGCATAATCCTCCTGCGCCAGCGATTTACCGCTGAGGTCGAACAGGGTCAGAGTCGCATCGTTGCGGCCGAGGCGAACCCCGATAGTATGAAAGTGGCGGGTTTCAGTGATAATCGAGATAGCGCGGCGACCACCGGTAGACGCCTGCTGGTCTACCTCTTTGATCAGGCCGCGCTCAATCAACTGGCGGGTAATTTTGGTGACGCTGGCGGGGGCGAGCTGGCTGAGTTCGGCAATCTGAATGCGCGATATCGGCCCCTGTTGATCAATCAGCCGGTAAACCGCTGCGCTATTAAGTTGCTTAACAAGATCGACATTTCCTATTTGTGACTGGCCGCCAGTGGTCATTCAGTGCTTACTCGCTCAGGACGTCGTCTCCGTTGACTAACGTCTTAATGATTTTAAAGTCGCGCGTAAACACAGTCAGGTTCGCGATTTTTCCTGCTTCGATCGAGCCCAACTGTTTTTCCACGCCCATCGCCCGTGCCGGGTAGAGTGATGCCATGCGTAACGCTTCGTCCAGTGCGATACCGACATGTTCGACGCTGTTTTGTACTGCTTCTATCATCGTCAGGGCCGAACCACTAAGTGTGCCGTTTTCGTCAACACAGAGGCCGTCACGATAATAGATTGTTTTGCCTGCAAAAATAAACTCGCTGATGTCAGCGCCAGCCGGTGCGGTGGCATCGGTTACCAGCACCAGTTTGTCGCCTTTAATGCGTTTTGCATTGCGCACGTTAGCGTAATGTACATGTAAACCATCCGCAATAATGCCGCAGTATACATCAGGCGAATCAAACAGCGCACCGATAAGCCCGGGTTCACGTCCGGCAAACGCCGGCATAGCATTGTAGAGGTGGGTTGCGAAACTCACGCCAGCAGAAAAACCTGCTTTTGCCTCTTCATAGGTCGCATTCGAGTGACCCGCTGAGACAATGATTCCGGCGTCGGTCAACTGACGAATCACGTCGCTGCCGGCGTTTTCTGGTGCCAGGGTGACTTTGGTGATGACGTCGGCGTTGTCGCAAAGATACTGCACCATCGCCGCATCCGGCAGGCGAATCAGTGCCGGATCGTGGGTGCCTTTTTTCGCCTTACTCAGCCACGGGCCTTCCAGATGCAGACCCAGCGCCTGATGCTCATGCTTCTGCAGGTAAGCGCGCATGGTTTCAATTGCCCGCTTCATCAGCGCGTCGCTGCTGGTGATCAGCGTCGGTAAAAAGCTGGTGCAGCCAGACTTTTCATTGGCGCGCTGCATCGTTTCCAGCGTCTCAATGCTGAGCGCATCAAGGCTGTCATTGAACTGAACGCCACCGCAGCCATTGAGCTGGAGATCGATAAAGCCTGGCGCAATAATCGCACCCGCCATATCCTGCTGCTCAATATCAGCCGGAAGCGATTCACGTGGGCAGACGCGCGCAATAAGCCCGTCAGCCACCACGACGGCGTGATTATCCAGAACCTCATGGCCGCTGTAGATTCGACCGTTTACTAATGCGTACATCTTTATTCTCCCGTCCTGGCCTGCCGTCACTCAGCGTAACAGCAGGGCAAGACACTATTCTGTTACACGCCTTTCATATTTTCCGCTTCCATTTCGCGGAAATATTTCACGGTTTTCACTTTCAGTTCCATGGTGGCTGGCTCATCACAAACCACAACCGATTTCGCATGCAGCTGCAGGCAGCTGATGGTCCACATATGATTCACGTTGCCTTCAACCGCCGCCTGCAGTGCCTGCGCTTTGACATGGCCGGTAACCAGAATCATCACTTCTTCTGCATCCAGCAGCGTGCCGACGCCGACCGTCAGCGCATACTTAGGCACCTGATCCACGTCACCATTAAAGAAGCGCGAGTTCGCCACGCGGGTATCATGGGTCAGGGTTTTAATGCGGGTACGGGAAGCCAGTGAAGACGCCGGTTCGTTAAAAGCGATATGACCGTCGTTGCCGACACCGCCCATAAACAGGTGAATTTTACCCAGTGCGCGAATTTTCTCTTCGTACTGACGACATTCTGCGTCAATATCGGGCGCATTACCATTCAGCAGGTTGATATTTTCCGGTTGAATATCAACGTGATCGAAGAAGTTGCGATACATAAAGCTGTGATAGCTTTCAGGATGCTCTTTTGGCAGACCGACATATTCATCCATATTGAAGGTCACGACATGTTTAAAACTGACCTGGCCCGCTTTGTGCATATCAATCAGGTGTTTGTACGCCTCCAGTGGCGTGCCGCCGGTTGGCAGACCCAGAACAAAAGGTCTGTCCGCCGTGGGGTTAAACGCATTGATGCGGTTAACGATATGTCGGGCGGCCCATTTACCCACCTGGGTTGGCGTCGCTAAAGGAATCAGTCTCATGTTTCACCTCATTTGAAAATAGAAAGGGGATCGCTAAACCGTTGCGTTAGTCATCAGCCTGAGCAGATTGTCTATTCTCGCTACGGGCGGAGCGTAATTCAATATTTCGGATCATAAAATAAGTTTGTGGTGATAGCCAGATGTTGCCGTGTGACATGATGTTTTTTAGTGATAAAAATCACATTTACCAGGGTTTTAATTTGCGAGGCGAATTAATTTATCATTACACTTCGCAGCGTGATATGAAGTGTATTAACGATCTTTGCAGCTGACATAACAACATTAAGCGGCGCAAAGCGACAAGTCAGGCTCATAGGGGGAAGGGGATATGTTAGGTTATTTACAGAAGGTGGGGCGCGCACTGATGGTGCCGGTAGCAACCCTGCCAGCAGCAGCAATATTAATGGGGGTAGGTTACTGGATCGATCCGGACAGCTGGGGTGCAGGTAATGCGCTCGCTGCGTTGCTGATCAAATCCGGTGCCGCCATCATTGAAAACATGTCAGTGCTGTTTGCGATTGGTGTCGCGTATGGCATGTCAAAAGATAAAGATGGTGCCGCTGCCCTGACTGGCTTTGTCGGCTTCCTGGTTGTTACCACGCTCTGCTCACCGGCCGCGGTGGCGATGATACAGAAGATGCCGGTTGACCAGGTCCCTGCGGCGTTTGGCAAAATCAATAACCAGTTTGTCGGTATTCTGGTCGGTATTCTGTCGGCAGAGGTCTATAACCGCTTCAGCCATGTCGAACTGCCTAAAGCGCTTTCCTTCTTCAGCGGACGCCGGCTGGTGCCGATTCTCGTCTCGTTCCTGATGATCTTCGTCGCTTTCATTCTGATGTATATCTGGCCGGTTATTTTTAATGGCCTGGTGGGCTTTGGTGAGCATATCCAGAAGCTCGGCTCTGCCGGTGCCGGTATCTACGCCTTCTTCAACCGCCTGCTGATTCCTGTCGGTCTGCATCATGCACTGAACTCCGTGTTCTGGTTTGATGTTGCTGGCATTAATGACATTCCTAAATTCCTGGGCGGTGCGCAGTCACTGGCTGATGGATCGGCAACCGTGGGCATCACAGGCCGTTATCAGGCGGGCTTCTTCCCGATTATGATGTTTGGTCTGCCGGGTGCTGCGCTGGCTATTTACCACTGCGCGCGTCCAGAGAACCGTGTCAAAGTCGGTAGTATCATGCTGGCTGCGGCATTTGCTGCTTTCTTTACCGGTATCACCGAACCGCTGGAATTTTCCTTCATGTTCGTGGCACCCGTGCTCTATCTCATCCACGCCGTCCTGACCGGCATCTCGGTCTTCATCGCTGCCAGCATGCACTGGATTGCCGGATTTGGTTTCAGTGCCGGGCTGGTGGATATGGTGCTGTCGACCCGTAACCCGCTGGCAACACACTGGTACATGCTGATTCCGCAGGGCCTGGTCTTCTTCGTTATCTACTACGTGGTTTTCCGCTTCACCATCAAAAAATTCAACCTGATGACGCCGGGCCGCGAGCTGGCGGTTGCCGGTGATGAAAGTGATGGTTATGACGTTAACGTCGATAAAACTGACAATGGTGAAACGGCCACTGAATCGCTGGCGCGCCGTTATATTGGTGCCGTGGGTGGCTCATCCAACTTAACCAGCATCGATGCCTGTATTACCCGCCTGCGTCTTAACGTGAATGATTCGGCTCAGGTCAATGAGGGCGTTGCGAAGCGTCTGGGTGCATCCGGGGTGATCCGCCTTAATAAGCAGAGCGTGCAGATCATCGTAGGTACTCAGGCCGAAAGTATTGCCTCGGCGATGAAAAAAGTGCTGACCAAAGGCCCGGTCGCAGCCGCTGCTACCAGCAGTGCGCCAGTGGAACCTGACATTAAACCGCAGGCCGTGTTGAACAGTGAGAAGCGTGTTATTGCGACATTGCTGGCACCGGTAACGGGCGAAGTGGTCGCGCTGGATGATGTGCCGGATGAAGCCTTTGCCAGCAAAGCGGTAGGCGATGGTCTGGCGATCAAACCGAGCGACAAATGGGTCGTGGCTCCAATTGACGGTACGCTGGTGAAAATCTTCAACACCAATCACGCCTTCTGTCTGGAAACGGACAATGGTGTAGAGATTGTAGTGCACATGGGACTGGATACCGTGGCGCTGGAAGGTAAAGGCTTTACCCGTCTGGCTGAAGAAGGGGCCACGGTGGTCGCCGGTCAGCCTGTGCTGGAAATGGACCTTGAATTCCTGAACGCCAATGCCCGCTCAATGGTGAGTCCGGTGGTTGTCAGCAACAGCGATGATTTCGCCGGTCTGACATTACTGGCCCGCGGTCAGGTGGTGGCAGGTGAAACTCCGCTGTATGAAGTGAAAGGCTAATCCCCGCAACAGAACCCCACAGGCAGGAAGCGATTCCTGCCTTTTTTGTTTTAAAGGCTTAACAAACGGTTGTTTCCCTCAGACGCTTTGTGGATCATACTCCGTTACTTCGTGGTACAAATCACCCGTTATTCGTATTGAGGATTTTTGAGATGAGTGAGGCTGAAGCCCGCCCAACTAACTTTATTCGTCAGATCATTGACGAAGATTTGGCGAGCGGTAAGCACAGCAGCGTGCATACCCGTTTTCCGCCAGAGCCCAATGGCTATCTGCATATTGGTCATGCGAAATCGATCTGTCTGAATTTTGGCATCGCCCAGGATTATCAGGGGCAATGCAACCTGCGTTTCGACGATACCAATCCGGTTAAAGAGGATGTGGAATTTGTTGAATCCATCAAGCGTGACGTCCAGTGGCTGGGTTTTGAGTGGAGCGGTGAGGTCTGTTACTCATCAAACTATTTTGATCAGCTTTATGACTATGCCATCGAGCTGATTTCTAAAGGTCTCGCCTACGTAGATGAGCTGAGTCCGGATCAGATTCGCGAATATCGCGGCACCCTGAAAGAGCCGGGCAAAAACAGCCCTTATCGCGACCGCAGCGTGGAAGAGAATCTGGCGCTGTTTGAGAAGATGCGTAACGGTGAGTTTGCCGAGGGCACGGCCTGTCTGCGCGCTAAAATCGACATGGCCTCTAATTTCATCGTGATGCGCGATCCGGTGCTTTACCGCATCAAGTTCGCGGAGCACCACCAGACCGGCAACAAGTGGTGCATCTACCCGATGTATGACTTTACCCACTGCATCTCCGATGCGCTGGAAGGCATTACGCACTCGCTGTGTACGCTGGAGTTCCAGGACAACCGCCGACTCTATGACTGGGTGCTGGATAACATCACCATTCCGGTTCATCCGCGTCAGTATGAGTTTTCGCGCCTGAATCTGGAGTATGCGGTGATGTCGAAACGCAAACTCACTCAGCTGGTGACTGAGAAGCACGTAGAAGGCTGGGACGATCCGCGCATGCTGACCGTTTCAGGTCTGCGTCGTCGCGGATATACCGCCGCCTCTATCCGCGAATTCTGCCGTCGTATTGGCGTGACCAAGCAGGATAACATCGTGGAGATGGCCTCGCTGGAATCCTGTATTCGCGACGACCTGAACGAGAACGCGCCACGTGCCATGGCCGTGCTGGACCCGCTGAAAGTGGTGATTGAAAATCTGCCAGCAGGCCATAACGAAATCATCACTATGCCAAATCATCCGGGTAAACCGGAGATGGGCACGCGTGAAGTGCCGTTCAGCCGTGAGATCTGGATCGACCGTGCCGATTTCCGCGAAGAGGCGAACAAGCAATATAAGCGTCTGGTGCTGGGCAAAGAAGTCCGCCTGCGTAATGCCTATGTGATTCGTGCTGAGCGCGTCGCTAAAGATGAAGCGGGCAACATCACCTGCATCTACTGCACCAGCGACACAGATACGCTGAGCAAAGATCCTGCCGATGGCCGTAAGGTCAAAGGGGTGATTCACTGGGTGTCTGCGGATCACGCGCAGCCAGCAGAGTTCCGTCTGTATGATCGTCTGTTCAGTGTGCCAAATCCGGGCGCGGCAGAGGACTTCCTGGCGGTAATCAATCCTGAGTCACTGGCGATCAAACAGGGCTTTGTGGAACCGGGCCTGCGCGATGCAGAACCGACCACTCCATTCCAGTTTGAACGTGAAGGTTATTTCTGTGCCGACAGCGTTTACTCTAAACCGTCGCAGCTGGTGTTTAACCGCACCGTCGGTCTTCGTGATACCTGGGCGAAAACCGGCGAATAAATTTTTTTGAGGCTGACCTCATAAAATGACAAAAGGGCGATTTATCGCCCTTTTTTGTTGCCCCGATTTCAATCATTGCCGACGATTATTCTGACCTAACCGCAACCGATTAAATGCCGCATTGTGAGAGAAATCTGAGTTTAAAAAAATTAATCAATTTCCGGATGTGAATTATCCGCTTTCAGGTAGGCTATGCGCTCTCAGAGGTTGCAAAGCGGGTTACAGAAGGAAAAAAAATGACAGTTCTCGCCCAGGAAGCCAGAAACAGTGTGGTCGTTTTACATCAGCTCATTGAACGTATTTTTAACCAGCCTGCCGGATCTGATGACAGTTTTGAGCTGCTGATGTCCTATTTCCATCCTGAATTCCGCATGGTCACTCCAAAGGGCAGAGAGTGCAATCTGAACGAGGTCGAGGAACTCTTCAGGCAGTTGCAGGGACAGCGCGAAGGGATGCGTATTGCCACCTGCGAGCACGTCATCCTTTCTCATCATGAGAAAGAGATCACCGTGCAGTATCGCGAAATGCAGATGATGAATGGCAATAATCAGAGCCGTATTTCGCTGGCGATACTGGACTGCAGCAGCTCCATTCCACGCTGGCGCTATCTGCAGGAGACGCTGGTCGCCTGATATCACAGCCCAGGACAGACGAAAAAAAACCGGTGAATTCACCGGTTTTTTTATTTCAGTTCGCGTTACTGGTCGTGCAGGGTTTCATCTTCCCGGCAATCGCCCAGCGTACAGTGTCCATAGAGATAGAGGCTGTGGTTGGTCAGCTTGATGCCATGACGGGTAGCGATTTCGCGCTGACGCGTTTCGATCGACTCATCGCTGAACTCAATAACTTTGCCGCAATCCAGGCAGATCAGATGATCGTGGTGATGCTGCTGCGTCAGTTCAAAGACAGATTTGCCGCCTTCAAAGTTATGACGGGTCACGATACCAGCGTCATCAAACTGGTTCAGAACACGGTAAACGGTAGCCAGGCCAATCTCTTCGCCGATGTCGATCAGGCGTTTGTACAAATCTTCCGCACTGACGTGATGGCACTCAGGTTCCTGAAGCACTTCCAGAATTTTCAGTCTGGGCAGCGTCACTTTCAGGCCAGCCTTCTTTAATGCGGTGTTGTTGTCAGTCATGCGGATTTTGTCCTGTCACTATATTCACTTTTGTGGCTTGTCGCCTTGAATGTCGATCTACGCTCATTCTCATTTGCGTCTCATTATAGAACTGAAGCGATGAAATGAAAACCAGAGGGCGTGCCTGAATCATCACGGGCTGTGGGGGATAGGTCACCGGGCCGGGGAGGATTCTGGCAGATGTCTGTTGGTACATCGCTTAGTCTTGCCGCCTGAGAAATAAGCGGAAGATCGATGCGGGTATTCTACAGATTAAACGGAGAAAGTTAAAAAAATGTGGCTATTATTTCTATAGGAATTTCCATTGCCTCAATGTGAGCTGGCGCTCACATTGAGTCGGGCAGGATCAGGCTTCGAGGATATCTTTCAGCTGCAGTTCATCAGAAATCTGCTTAACCCACTGCTCTACGCGCTGGTTAGTCAGTTCAGGCTGGCGATCTTCATCAATGGCCAGACCCAGGAAGTGGGTATCATCGGCCAGACCTTTTGAGGCTTCGAAGTGGTAACCTTCGGTTGGCCAGTGTCCGACAATCACGGCACCGTGCGGCTCAATGATGTCACGGATCGTGCCCATCGCATCACAGAAGTACTCCGCGTAATCTTCCTGATCGCCGCAGCCAAACAGCGCAACCAGCTTGCCGTTGAAATCGATCTCTTCCAGCGTCGGGAAAAAGTCATCCCAGTCGCACTGCGCTTCACCGTAGTACCAGGTCGGAATGCCCAGCAGCAGGATATCAAACGCTTCCAGATCTTCTTTTGTGCTTTTCGCGATGTCATGCACTTCTGCAACGTCTGTACCCAGCTGTTTCTGGATCATTTTTGCAATGTTTTCGGTATTGCCGGTATCGCTGCCAAAGAAGATGCCTACGAGTGCCATGAGTAAAATAACCTCTTAAATCCTGATAATGAGATGTGTGCCGCAGCACATTTCAGCGAATAATAGCAGACGAGAGAAAACCGGTGAACGGTTAAAGCCCCGACATTTGCTCCTGCGTGCGATTTGCCCGCATTAATCCAGTTTGAGCTGTGCCAGCAGCATCTGTTCAATCAGCTCGCTGCGGCTGAGATTGCGCTGTTCTGCCAGCGTGTTGAGCGCATCGACGGCTTCACTGTTCATTTTCAGTTCGACACGACGAAGTCCGCGTCCTTTGTCACGTTTAAGCTGATTGCGCTTGTTGATGCGCAGCTGTTCATCACGCGAAAGCGGACTGGTTTTGGGTCGACCAGGGCGGCGCTCATCAGCAAAGAGATCGAGCGTCGTGCGGTCAGTCTGTTCTTTTGCCATGGCTTAGTAAAACTGAATGGGGGCGGGCGCCAGTCACTCACCGCGCAGATTATAAATTATTGGCTATTGCCGCAGCAAAACGGACGCGCGGCAAAATTTTAGCGCGCCATCATACTTCACGCTTACTCCGGACGCCAATCCTAAACCTTTGCCGCCATCTATTTGCTTTTAAAGCGCAAAAAAGCGACGGACACTGCGCAAAACGGCATCGGGTTTCTCTGCATGAACCCAGTGTCCCGCGCCTCCAATGACATGTGCCTGCGCGGCCGGGAACTGCTGCAACAGCGCATCGCGGTAGCGGTTGTCCAGATAGCTGGAGTCGCCTCCGCGAATAAACAGTGCCGGATGATCCCATGCCGGAACGGGCTGCCAGCCCGAAATCGTGGTGTAGTTATCCCACAGCACCGGGACGTTGAAGCGCCACTCGCCCGCCTGAAATGACTTCAGCAGGAACTGAATCACCCCTTCTTCATCGATAAGCGTACGCATAATCTTCGCCGCCTCACTGCGTGACGAGACGCCTGCGTCGGTTACAGCACGAATACCGGCAAAAATCTCATCATGGCGGCGGGTCTGGTAGTCGACCGGAGCGATGTCAATCATCACCAGCCGCTCGATGCGGTCCGGCACCAGCGCGCTCATGGTCATGGCGATCTTCCCGCCCATTGAGTGACCGATCACCGCGACGCGTTCAATGCCGTGCGCATCCAGCGTATCGACCATGTCCTGCGCCATTACAGCGTAGTTCATCTCGTCAGATCGTGGTGAGAGTCCGTGGTTGCGGACATCAACCTGTAGCAGAGGCCCGGCATCTTTGAGCCCACGCGCCAGCACGCCAAGGTTATCCAGACTGCCAAACAGGCCGTGGATAAGCAGGACAGGTAAGGAATCAGCAGGGGATTGTTCAGTTTGCAAACGGGCGTTCAAAATCATAGCAAAGTTCTTAAGTTTGAGACCTGTGCTTAGGTTATCATGGTTTCACCTTTTCAGGCGCGCCGGTTCCGGCGGCATTAGGACATATTCTGACTTTTGCCCGTAAACCGTTTGATTGCTAACAACCCGCCTGAATTTAACTTTATAATCCTGATGTTAGAACC
Source organism: Pantoea sp. S62 (assembly GCF_016658625.1). Classification (NCBI taxonomy): domain Bacteria; kingdom Pseudomonadati; phylum Pseudomonadota; class Gammaproteobacteria; order Enterobacterales; family Erwiniaceae; genus Pantoea; species Pantoea sp. S62. Next base: position 14,151 of record NZ_JACVVI010000025.1, read on the forward strand.
CGCACATCCTTTGAATTGCCTGACTATACTCAGAGCTTTTCAGGAAACAGGTGGTTCTGTCATGAGAAAGAACCGTACGGAATAAGATGAAAACGATCGAAGTTGACGAAGAGCTCTACCGTTATATTGCCAGCCACACGCAACACATTGGTGAAAGCGCATCCGACATTCTGCGTCGTATGCTGAAGTTCACTGCCGGTCAGACTGCACCCGCTTCGCCTGCTCAGCCAGCCTTAAAAGAGGCAGCGAAAGAGTCTCAGCCTGCGTCCGTGGGTTCGCGCCCGCAGGATCGTGTCCGCGCGGTGCGTGAGCTGCTGCTTTCCGATGAATATGCGGAGCAGAAGCGGGCGGTGAACCGCTTTATGCTTATCTTGTCAACGCTCTATCGTCTTGATACTGCAGCTTTTGCTGAAGCTACTGCATCTCTGCAGGGCCGCACCCGCGTCTATTTTGCTGGTGATGAGCACACGCTGTTACAGAATGGCACCCATACTAAGCCGAAGCATGTGCCCGGCACACCGTACTGGGTGATCACCAACACCAATACTGGTCGTAAATGCAGCATGGTCGAACACATCATGCTCTCGATGCAGTTCCCGGCGGAACTGACCGAGAAAGTTTGCGGCACCATTTAAAACTTAAGCGTCAGGGAGCAGCGCCAATGGCCAATCACCCACGTGCCGGGCAACCCGCCCAGCAGAGCGATTTGATTAACGTTGCACAATTAACGTCACAATATTATGTCCTGCAGCCCGATGTGGCGAACCCGGAACATGCGGTGAAATTTGGCACCTCTGGCCATCGCGGCAGTGCAGGGCGTCAGAGCTTCAACGAGATGCACATTCTGGCTATCGCGCAGGCGATTGCCGAAGAGCGTAAAAAGAACGGCATCACCGGGCCGTGCTACGTCGGTAAAGACACCCATGCGCTGTCAGAACCGGCGATCCTGTCGGTACTGGAAGTGCTGGCGGCGAACGGCGTTGATGTGATTGTGCAGCAGGACAATGGCTATACGCCGACCCCTGCGATCTCGAACGCTATTCTTGAGCACAACAAAGCGGGCGGCCCGCTGGCTGACGGCATCGTTATCACGCCTTCGCACAACCCACCGGAAGATGGCGGCATCAAGTACAACCCACCTAATGGTGGACCGGCTGATACCAACGTCACCAAAGTGGTGGAAGACCGCGCCAACCAGCTGATCAAAGATGGGCTGAAAGAGGTGAAACGTCTGCCACTGGAGCAGGCGATGGCCAGCGGTCACGTGGTCGAGAAAGATCTGATCCAGCCTTACGTTGAAGGTCTGGCCGAGATTATCGACTTCCCGGCGATTCAGAAAGCGGGTCTGAAGCTGGGTGTTGATCCACTGGGCGGTTCCGGTATTGCTTACTGGCAGCGTATTGCTGAGCACTACAAGCTGGATTTGACGCTGGTGAATGACGCGGTCGATCAGACCTTCCGCTTTATGCATCTGGATAAAGATGGTGTCGTGCGCATGGACTGCTCGTCTGAAAGCGCAATGGCAGGCCTGCTGGCCTACCGTGACAAGTTCGATCTGGCATTCGGTAACGATCCTGATTATGACCGCCACGGCATTGTGACTCCGGCCGGTCTGATGAATCCGAACCACTATCTGGCGGTCGCGATCAACTATCTGTTCCAGCATCGTCCACAGTGGGGCCAGGATGTCGCCGTGGGTAAAACCCTGGTGTCCAGCGCCATGATTGACCGTGTGGTCAACGACATTGGCCGCAAGCTGGTGGAAGTGCCGGTTGGTTTCAAATGGTTTGTTGATGGTCTGTATGACGGCAGCTTCGGTTTCGGCGGCGAAGAGAGCGCGGGCGCGTCATTCCTGCGTTTCGACGGCACGCCATGGTCAACGGACAAAGATGGCATCATCATGTGTCTGCTGGCGGCTGAAATCACCGCTGTGACCGGTAAAAACCCGCAGCAGCATTATGACGAGCTGGCCGCGCGCTTTGGCGCACCAAGCTACAACCGTCTGCAGGCATCCGCCACTTCAGCGCAGAAAGCTGCACTGTCGAAGCTGTCACCAGAAATGGTAAGCGCGGATACGCTGGCGGGTGATCCCATCACCGCGCGTCTGACTGCGGCACCAGGTAACGGTGCGTCTATCGGCGGTCTGAAAGTGATGACGGAGAATGGCTGGTTTGCTGCTCGTCCGTCAGGCACCGAAGACGCCTACAAAATCTACTGTGAAAGCTTCCTGGGCGCAGAACACCGCGCGCAGATTGAGAAAGAAGCGGTAGAGATTGTCAGCGAAGTGCTGAAAAACGCCTGATAGTCGGGTAAAGATAAGGCGCCTCTGGCGCCATTTAGATTGTTGACAAAATCTACTCCAGTTAGCTGCGGGAACGTGCCAGCACAGGAAACAGGGTCAGATCGGAAAGACGCAAAAGCCGTCATCCATGACACGCTCGTCCCACGCCATCCATGGCGTGGGACGCTTTCCTCCTCTGACCCAGTTCCCTGCGCCTCAGGTTTATTCGTTGCGGTCAGATTCACTCTGATTTGAGTTTGTTTGCAGTTATGAAAGGCGCCTCTGGCGCCTTTTTTTATGGCATAAAGCGATAGCCGATCCCGGTTTCGGTCAGCAGATGGGCCGGTTGGGTCGGATTCTCTTCCAGCTTCTGGCGCAGATGCCCCATATAAATACGCAGATAGTGGCTGTGCTCCACCGCATTGGGTCCCCAGACCTGACTCAGCAGCTGCCGCTGCGTCAGCACCTTTCCTGCATTATTCAGCAGAATGCTCAACAGACGAAACTCAATCGGCGTGAGGTGAATCTCACTGCCGCCGCGCTGTACCCGCCGTGCGGCAAAATCGACGCTGATGTCGGCAAACTGAATTCTGGCTTCGGGCTGCTGGCCACCATGACGGCGCAGTGCAACACGGACACGCGCCAGCAGTTCGCCAACACCGAATGGTTTGGTCAGATAGTCATCCGCGCCGGCATCCAGTGCGGCGATCTTATCCTGCTCATCACTGCGCGCCGACAGCACTATCACCGGTATGGCGCTCCACTGGCGCAGATCACGGATAAAATCGGTGCCATCCCCATCCGGCAGGCCAAGATCAAGGATCACTAAATCAGGTTTACGGGTTGCCGCTTCAATCAGCCCGCGCTGCAGCGTATCGGCGTCAAACACCTTCAGATCTTCATTTTCCAGCGCCAGCCGGACAAAGCGGCGGATCTCTTTTTCATCTTCAACGATCAAAACCGTGGTCACGCAATACCTGCCTTGAGTGAGAGCCGAAGCGCTACTTTATCAATATTTTATGCTGCCGTCCGCGCGCGTCATCTTTCGGGCATTCAAACCCTCTCGTAACCTGGCGGTAACTTATCTGTAACTAAATTACAGGTTAATTCTTAAACAGCAAAAATAGCGACAAATAAGTGGTCAGATGAGTAGTAAAATTACACAACCTGGCGTAAAGTTGAACACAGATCACATTCGCACACTTTAACTTACCTGGAGGAGAAACCATGTATCAGGCTTATCCACGTTATAAAATACTCGCGCGTCGTACGCTGGTGGTTCTTCTCGGCGTTCTGGCACTGCCTGTCATGCTGTTTCGACAGGATCGGGCACGCTTCTACAGTTACCTGCATCGCGTCTGGTGCAAGACCAGCGCAAAGCCGGTCTGGCTGGCGCAGTCTGAAGCCGGTGGTGGCGCATTCTGGTAATGACCCCTCCCGCAGAACAGGCCTGGTCATCTGACCGGGCTTTTTTTTGCGTTTTTTCTGAGAATAAGCGGTCCGGAACCGCGTTTTCCCCCTTTATTCCTGACCATTTTGCGCTACACTTAAACCTCTACAAGATTTCGGAGGTTGTACAAGTATGAGCAAAAAAATCCCCGTTGGAATCAGTGCATGCCTGCTCGGCGATAGCGTGAGGTTTGATGGTGGCCATAAGCGTCTTACTTTTGCAACTGAGGATCTTACGCCATTTGTCCGCTTTGAGCCGATCTGTCCTGAAATGGCGATTGGGCTGCCTACGCCGCGTCCGGCATTGCGTCTGGTAAAGCAGGGTGATGATGAGGTGCATCTTTGCTTCAGCAAAGACGGCGGCGAAGAAGTCACCGCTCAGATGCGTGACTGGTCTGCGGAGCGGGTAAAATCGCTGCATCATCTCTCCGGTTATATCCTGTGCGCCAAGTCGCCCAGCTGCGGGATGGAGCGCGTACGGGTCTACGAACCCGACAACAACAATAACCGCAAAGTGGGCACCGGCATTTTTGCTGAATTCCTGCAGCGCGAGATGCCCTGGCTGCCGCTGGAAGAGGATGGTCGTCTGCACGATCCCGCTCTGCGAGAGAACTTTATCGGCCGTATCTGCGCACTGCATGAATTTAATCAGATGTGGGAAAGCGGCCTGACCCGTCACGGGCTGATCGCCTTTCACAGCCGCTACAAACTGATGATGCTGGCGCATTCGCAGGAGAAATATCGCGAGCTGGGACCCTTTGTTGCTTCGATGAGCCAGTGGGACTCGCTGGATGCCTTTGCCTTTGAGTACCGCAATCGCATGATGGAACTGATGTCACGTCCCGCCTCACGTCGTAATCACACCAATGTGCTGATGCACGTGCAGGGCTACTTCCGCCGCCAGCTAAGCTCACCGCAGCGTCAGGAGCTGGCAACGCTGATTGACCGCTATCGTCAGGGTACACAACCGCTGCTGGTGCCCATTACCATTCTCAAGCACTACATGGCTGAGTTTCCGCATCCGTGGCTGGCACAGCAGCGCTATTTCGATCCCTATCCCGAAGCCCTGTGCTTACGCTACGGACAGTAATTCAGGAGGCGTATGACCACTCATCTGGTCTGGCTGCGTAATGATTTACGCATCAACGATAATCTGGCACTTCACGCCGCCTGTCGCGACAGCAAGGCAAAAGTGATTGCGCTCTTCCTTTCTACGCCGGAACAGTGGCAGCAGCATGACATGTCACCCAGGCAGGCGGCGTTTATTCACGCTAGTCTGGTGGAAGTACAGAACGCGCTGGCTGAGCGGGGCATTGCGCTGCACTATCAGGCGTGTCACGCCTTCAGCGACAGTATCGATGCGCTGGCCGAATTCTGTGACAAGCACCAGGTCGACCAGCTCTTCTATAACTATCAGTATGAAGTGAATGAGCGTCAGCGCGATGCCGAGGCGGAAAAGCGTCTCGATGACGTGGGCGTGATCTGCCAGGGCTTTGATGACAGCCTGCTGCTGCCACCTGGCAGTGTGCAGAGTGGCGATCGCTCAATGTATAAAGTCTTTACGCCGTTCAGCAAAGCCTTTGTCCGCCGTTTGCAGCAGAGTCTTCCGGAGTGCGTGCCTGCACCTAAGCCGCGCGACGGTGCGCCGCTGAAAACCACCCCAATCCCTGCGTTTGACTGTCCGACCGAAGCCTTTGATGAGGATTTGTTTCCGGCAGGCGAAGCGGCTGCCCTGAAGCGGTTGCGCCATTTCGCCACTCAACCCATTATCGATTATCCCGCGAAGCGCGACCTTCCTGCGCTGGACGCTACCAGTCGCCTGTCGGTCTATCTGTCGACCGGCGTGCTGTCGCCTCGTCAGTGCCTGCATCGCGTGCTGCATGAACATCCCGATGCGCTGGACAACAGTCGCGCATTTACCTGGCTGAACGAGCTGATCTGGCGTGAGTTCTATCGTCATCTGCTGGTGGCCTATCCGGCACTGTGCCGGCACAAGCCATTTATTGACTGGACGCGTAACGTGGAATGGCAGCGTGAAGACGCGCATTTCGATGCCTGGAAAGCGGGAAAAACAGGCTATCCGATCGTCGATGCTGCAATGCGTCAGATGAAGGCGCTGGGCTGGATGCACAACCGTTTACGGATGATCACCGCCAGTTTCCTGGTTAAAGATCTGCTGATCGACTGGCGCGAAGGCGAACGCTATTTCATGCAGCAGCTGATTGATGGCGACCTGGCCGCAAACAATGGTGGCTGGCAGTGGGCGGCTTCCACCGGTACAGATTCAGCACCCTATTTCCGCATTTTTAACCCGACCACACAGGGCGAGCGCTTCGATGAGCAGGGCGAGTTTATCCGTCACTATCTGCCGGAGCTGGCGGACGTCCCTGACAGCCATATTCACCAGCCCCACGTCTGGGCGGAAAAGAACAACAGGAAACTCGATTATCCGGCACCAATCGTGGATCATAAGGCAGCCCGTAAAAAGACATTAGACGCCTTTGAGCGCGCCAAAAGCGCCGCCTGAGGCCTCGAAGGAGCCTGAATGAACCATTACGAATTAGAGACGCTGATCAATCAGCAACTCGACAGCCACAGCTTCAGCGACTATGCCCCCAACGGGTTGCAGGTTGAGGGACGCAGCGAAGTTAAAACGATTATCACCGGCGTGACGGCCTGTCAGGCCTTGCTGGATGAGGCGGTCGCACGTCAGGCCGATGCAATAATCGTCCATCATGGCTACTTCTGGAAAAGTGAACCGGCCGCGATTAAAGGCATGAAGCGCCGCCGTCTGCGGACGTTGCTGGCTAACGATATTAATCTCTATGGCTGGCACCTGCCGCTTGATGCGCATTCAGAACTGGGTAACAACGCCCAGCTGGCGAAACTGCTGGATATCGACGTACGTGGCGAAGTCATGCCGCTGGTGTTCTGGGGTGAGCTGGCTGAGCCGATCTTCGGTGAACAGCTGGCCCACCGAATTGGCGATAAGCTGGGACGCGAACCGCTGCATTGCGGTGATAACGCGCCAGCACTGATCCGTCGCATCGCCTGGTGCAGCGGTGGCGGACAGGGCTTTATCGACCAGGCCGCCGCTGCGGGCGTTGATGCCTACATCACCGGTGAAGTCTCTGAACAGACCATTCACAGCGCACGCGAGCAGGGGCTGCATTTCTTTGCCGCAGGTCATCACGCCACCGAGCGTGGCGGCGTAAAAGCGCTGGGCGAGTGGCTGGCACAACACCACAATCTTGATGTGACCTTCATCGATATTCCTAATCCTGCCTGATCTCTCCCTTGTCCTGCGCGCCTGCGCAGGACCTAAATCTGTTGACACATCCCTGCCACTTTCGCATAACTATTTGCTTTAAGTAGATAAGCCATCGGCTGATCCGGGCATCCGGTCAGGTCGGCCAGGCACGATCTCAATCAGGCGGGAGGTAGCTGTTGCAACGAGCACGGTGTTATTTATTGGGTGAACGCGCTGTCGTGCTGGAGCTGGAGCCGCCGGTCTCACTGGAGAGTCAGCAGCGTATCTGGGGACTGAACCAGCGACTGCAGTCGGATGCGGGCGTGCTGGAGGTCATTCCTGGCATGAACAATATCACTCTGATTCTGCGCGATCCCCAGCAGAGTGCGCTGGATGCGATAGAGCGGCTTCAGCGCTGGTGGGAAGAGAGTGAAGCGCAGTTGCCAGAATCGCGTCTGGTGGAGATCCCGGTGATCTATGGCGGCGAACATGGCCCCGATCTGGTGGTGGTGGCGGAACATGCCGCGCTGACGGCCGGTCAGGTGGTTGAGCTGCACAGCAGCAGCGACTATGTGGTGTTTTTTGTCGGCTTTCAGCCGGGCTTTCCCTATCTGGGCGGACTGGATCCGCGCCTGCACATACCACGCCGTGCGGAGCCGAGAGTTGCGGTACCGGCCGGATCGGTTGGCATCGGTGGCAGCCAGACGGGCGTCTATCCGCTGGCTTCGCCCGGCGGCTGGCAGTTAATCGGCCAGACCCGCACCGCGCTGTTTGATCCCCTGCAACAACCGCCCACACTGCTCCGTCCCGGTGACAGGGTTCGCTTTGTGCCGCAACAGGAGGGCGTATGTTAAATATTCTTCGCGCCGGGCTGGCCGCCACCCTTCAGGATGCGGGCCGCTACGGCTGGCGTCAGTATGGCCTCAGCCCCGGCGGCGTGCTGGATCATCCCGCGATGTTCACCGCCAATGTGCTGGTGGGCAATGCGCCTGACAGCGCGGTGCTGGAGCTGGTGCTCGGCCAGTTCAAAGCGGAGTTTACCCGCGACGGCTGGTTCGCACTGACTGGCGCAGGCTGCCATGCGGAGCTGGACGGTCAGCCGGTCTGGACGGGCTGGCGCACGCCGGTGAAACGCGGCCAGGTCCTGTCGCTGGCGATGCCGCAGCGCGGCATGCGCAGCTATCTGGCAGTGCAGGGTGGTTTTGACATCCCTGCGGTGCTCGGCTCAGCCAGCACCGATCTGAAAGCAAAATTTGGCGGATTTCACGGTCGCGCCTTACGGGATGGCGATCAGATCCCGCTGGGCAAACCGACGCGTCAGTTCGACCGCAAAGTCGGGGTACGGCAGCTGCTATGGGGCAATCGCATCCGCGCACTGCCTGGTCCGGAATATCACGAGTTCAGCCCCGACGCGCAGCAGGCGTTCTGGCGTACCGCATGGAAACTCAGCCCGCAAAGCAACCGGATGGGATACCGGCTTGAGGGACGTGAGCTTAAACGTGAAAGTCCGCGTGAGCTGCTGTCACACGGCGTGATGCCGGGTGTGATTCAGGTACCGCCGAACGGACAGCCTATCGTGCTGATGGCGGACGCCCAGACCACAGGCGGCTATCCGCGGATCGCCTCCGTCATCGAAGCCGATCTCTATCATCTGGCGCAAATCCGCCTCGGTGAGCCGATTCACTTTATTCACTGCACGCTGCCGGAAGCGATGCTGGCACGTCAGCATCAGCAACGCGCGCTGGACCAGATGAAATGGGGACTTCATGAACATTGATTTAAACGCCGACCTGGGCGAAGGCTGTGCCAGCGATCGGGCGCTGCTTGAACTGGTGAGTTCCGCCAACATCGCCTGTGGCTTTCACGCAGGAGATGCGCAGACCATGCTGCAGTCGGTGCGCTGGGCGCAGGCATCCGGCGTCGCCATCGGCGCGCATCCTGCTTTCCCCGATCGAGAGAACTTTGGCCGCAGTGCCATGCAGCTGCCACCGGAAACGGTCTATGCCCAGATGATCTACCAGATTGGCGCGCTGAAAAGCCTGGCGGAAAGCGAAGGTGCGCGGCTGGTTCACGTTAAGCCGCACGGCATGCTCTATAACCAGGCCGCGGCTGATCCGGTGCTTGCAGACGCCATTGCCCGCGCCATCCGTGCCGTCGACAGCCAGCTGATTGTGGTGGGACTGGCGAACAGCGAATCGATACGTGCCGCATCGCACTACGGTTTACGCACGCGGGAAGAGGTCTTTGCCGATCGTGGCTATCTCAGCAGCGGTGCGCTGGTGCCGCGCAGCGAGCCGGGCGCGCTGATTGACGATGAGCAGCAGGCTATCGATCAGACGCTGACGATGGTGCAGCAGGGCAAGGTAAAAAGTATCACGGGAGAATGGGTGGCAGTGAATGCGCAGACCGTCTGCTTACATGGCGACGGCGCGCACGCCCTGCAGTTTGCACAGCGGTTGCGTGATGCGTTTGCCGGACAGCAGATCCGCGTCACCAGCATCTGAAAACACTACTTAGCCCGGCTTATGTTGGGTTTTTTAACTCTGGGGGAAATCCATGGAAAGTGCAGTGAATCTCTGGCCTTTACTGGGCATTGCCGCGATCGTCGTCGGCTTCGTATTACGTTTTAATCCGGTGCTGGTGGTGATTGTCGCCGGCTTTGTGACCGGTCTGGCGGCGATGATGCCGCTGGCGGACATTCTGGAAAAGCTCGGCGCGGGTTTTCTGAATACCCGTAACCTGCCACTGATTCTGCTGCTGCCGCTGGCGGTCATTGGGCTGCTGGAGCGTCACGGGCTGAAGGAGCGGGCGCAGGCGTGGATTGCTCAGATCAAAACCGCCACCGCCGGACGTCTGCTGATCGTCTACCTGTTTGTACGTGAAATCACTGCGGCGCTAGGGTTAACCAGTCTAGGCGGGCATCCACAGATGGTGCGTCCGTTGCTGGCCCCGATGGCAGAGGGCGCAACGGAAAACCGCTACGGCGAAATCACACCTGAACTGCGTCATAAGCTGCGTGCCATGTCAGCAGCCACCGACAACGTCGGCCTCTTCTTTGGTGAAGATATCTTCGTGGCATTTGGCGCGATTATCTTTATGCACAACTTCATGCAGGAGTCGGCCGGGATTCAGACCGAACCGCTGCACATTGCGTTATGGGGCATTCCGACTGCTATAGCCGCCTTCCTGATCCACTCGGCACGTCTGGTGCGACTCGATCGTCAGCTGGCGCGTGAGCTGCAGCTGCTGAACAACCAGGCGCTGAAAGCCAAAGGAGGTCAGTAATGTTCCAGCAACAATATCTGATGTGGCTGGCGGGCATTATCCTGCTGGTGGTGGCTATCCTCTCGTGGCGTGACAGTGCGAACCCACGCCGCTTTACTACCGGACTGTTCTGGGCCTTGTATGGCCTGGTGTTTCTGGTGGGTGACTGGACGACGCAGATGATGAGCAGTCTGATGGGCTCGGACGCGATGGGCACCCGAATGCTGCACATCACCATCGGTGTCATTGTGGTGGTAATGGCGCTGATTGCCGGTCTGGGTGGTGTCCGGCTGGGTCGTTATCATCAGCGCAGTGATGAAGAGAAGCAGGCCAGTGCGCTGCGTCTGCGCAACAAACTGTTTCTGCCTGCGCTGGCGATTCCGGTCGTGACCGTGGTCGGTGTGCTGGCGTTTAACCATATTCCCGGTCTGCAGGAAGCGGTGTTCGGTCCCGGCAATCACGCCACGCTGGTGACACTTTTTTCAATGATGGTCGGCTGTGTCATTGGCTGGCTGGTGGCGTTGAAGCTGACCCATGAAAAACCGGTGCAGTCGATGCAGGAGACCCGTCGCCTGCTGGATTCGATTGGCTGGGCCTTTATCCTGCCACAAATCCTCGCCACTCTCGGACTGCTGTTTACCAGCGCGGGCGTGGGCAGTGCCATTTCGCATCTGACCGAAACCTGGCTGGCGGTGGATAACCGGTTTATTGCGGTAACGGTCTATGCCGTCGGGATGGCGCTGTTAACCATGATCATGGGTAACGCCTTTGCGGCATTTCCGATTATCACTGCAGGCGTCGGCATTCCGATTCTGGTGTTGCAGCACGGCGGAAATCCGGCAGTAATGGCGGCGATTGGTATGTTCTCCGGCTACTGCGGCACGCTGATGACGCCGATGGCGGCCAACTTCAATATTGTTCCGGCGCTGCTGCTGGAGCTGCCCGATCGTAACGCTGTCATCAAAGCTCAGATTCCGACTGGTGTGCTACTGTTAATCGTTAACATTTTCCTGCTCTATTTCCTGATGTTCCTGTGAGGCTGCATGAAAACTGTCCTGATGACCGCTTTTGAACCCTTTGGCGGTGAAACGATTAATCCCTCCTGGGAAGCGGTACGCGCGCTGGAAGGCAAACAGATTGGCGGGGCGACGATAGTCATCCGCCAGCTGCCGGTGGTGTTCAGTGAGGTGCTGAACGTGCTGAACCGGGCACTGGATGAGGTGAAACCGGATGCAGTGCTGTCGGTAGGGCAGGCGGGCGGCCGCAGCGACATTACCGTAGAACGTATCGGTATTAATGTTGATGACGCCCGCATCCCGGACAACGCGGGAAACCAGCCGGTGGATGAACGGATTGTCGCGGGCGGCCCGGCAGCCTATTTTTCCCGGCTGCCCATCAAAGCGATTGTGGCCGCAGTGCGTGAAGCGGGGATCCCCGCATCGGTCTCACAAACCGCTGGCACCTTCACCTGTAACCGGGTGATGTATGGCCTGCTGCACTGGCTGGAGCAGCAGAAAAGCCCGGCGCGCGGTGGCTTTATTCATATTCCCTATCTGCCTGAACAGGCTGCGCAGCATCCGGGGGCACCCAGCATGGCGGTGGCGACCATCATTCAGGCGCTGGAGATTGCGGTAAAAGTGACGCTGGAGACCGGCGACGATATCAAACAGGCTGGCGGCGCCACCCATTAAGAGGAAGAACGATGCCTGAAGGACCGGAAATTCGCCGCGTGGCGGATAAGCTTGAAGCCGCCATTGTGGGGCAGCCGTTAACGGAGGCGTGGTTCGCGTTTCCTCAACTCAAGACTTACGAACCCTCACTGATTGGTGAGCAGGTGCAGGCGATTGAGACGCGGGGCAAAGCGCTGCTGACACATTTCAGCAATGGCCTGACGCTCTACAGCCATAACCAGCTTTATGGTGTCTGGCGCATCGTGAAACCCGATACTGAACTGAATACCACACGTCAGTTGCGGGTGCGGCTGGCGACGGCAGGCAAAGCGATTCTGCTTTACAGCGCCTCGGATATTGAACTGCTCAACGCAGATACGCTGGCGGCGCATCCGTTTCTGACCCGCATCGGACCGGATGTGCTGAACAGCCAGCTTAACGTTGAAGAGGTGAAAGAGCGGCTGCTGTCGCCCCGGTTCCGGCGGCGACAGTTTAGTGGTCTGCTGCTGGATCAGGCTTTTCTGGCCGGGCTGGGGAATTACCTGCGCGCCGAGATTCTCTGGCTGGCGCAACTGCTGCCCAATCATCGGGCCCAGGATCTCAGTGACGATCAGCTGACGGCTTTCAGCGAGGCGCTACTGTCGGTGCCGCGTCATGCCTATCGGATGCGGGGAACCATGAAGAAATATCATGAGGAAGCGGCGTTTCAGTTTGAGGTGTTTCATCGGCAGGGCAAAAAATGCCGGCGTTGTGGCACGGTGATTGAGAAAGGCACGCTTTCATCACGGCCTTTTTACTGGTGTCCGGGTTGTCAGGGATAGAAAGGGCATGAAGTTAAAAGCGGGTGAGGGTAGAAACAACCAGCTGTAAGACCGAGCCTGCTCAGGTAACACGGTCAGATCGGAAAGACGCAAAAGCCGTCATCCATGACATGCTCGGCCCGCGCGATTACGCACCTCATCCCTGAGATGCGCCCGTTGCCGGGCCAACGCTTTGCGTTGTTCAAAAACGCTCCCGGCGTTTTTGTCCCTGGCACGGGACGCTTTCCTCTTCTGACCGTGTTTCCTGCGCGTTGAACTTATTCGTTGCGGCCAGCTTCACCCATATGCAGGCTTATCAACTGGCTGAGCGGAGATCCCTCTCCGCCATCCATCAAATCTTACTTCTTCAGCTGTGAGCTGAATTCGCGCTCGGTATAACCGGTGTAGAGCTGACGCGGACGGGCAATCTTCATGCCTTCGTCGTGCATCTCTTTCCAGTGGGCAATCCAGCCAACCGTACGGGCCATCGCGAAGATCACCGTAAACATGGACGAAGGAATACCCATCGCTTTCAGAATGATACCGGAGTAGAAGTCCACGTTTGGATAGAGTTTACGCTCGATGAAGTACGGGTCGTTCAGCGCAATGTGTTCCAGCTCCATCGCCACTTCCAGCAGATCATCCTTCATACCCAGCTCATTCAATACTTCATGGCAGGTATCGCGCATCACGGTTGCACGTGGGTCATAGTTTTTATAAACGCGGTGACCAAAGCCCATCAGACGGAAGGAGTCATTCTTGTCTTTGGCGCGTTTAACAAATTCCGGGATGTGCTCAACGGTGCTGATCTCTTCCAGCATACGCAGGGTCGCTTCGTTGGCACCGCCGTGCGCCGGTCCCCACAGAGAGGCGATCCCTGCGGCGATACAGGCAAACGGGTTCGCGCCGCTTGAACCGGCGGTACGTACGGTAGAGGTTGAGGCGTTCTGCTCATGGTCAGCATGCAAAATCAGGATACGGTCCATGGCGCGTTCCAGCACCGGGTTCACTTTGTACTCTTCGCACGGCGTGGCGAACATCATGTGCAGGAAGTTACCGGCGTAAGAGAGGTCATTGCGCGGATAAACAAACGGCTGGCCGATTGAATATTTGTAACACATCGCTGCCATGGTCGGCATCTTAGAGAGCAGACGGAATGCCGCGATTTCGCGGTGGCGCTCAATGTTTACATCCAGTGAATCGTGGTAAAACGCAGCCAGTGCACCGGTCACACCGCACATTACCGCCATCGGATGTGAGTCACGACGGAAGCCATGGAACAGGCGGGTAATCTGCTCATGAATCATGGTGTGACGGGTAACGGTGGTACGGAACTCATCAAACTGTTTCTGATCTGGCGCTTCACCGTTCAGCAGGATATAGCAGACTTCCAGATAGTTAGAGTGGGTCGCCAGCTGAGAAATCGGGAAACCACGGTGCAGCAGGATGCCTTCATCACCATCAATAAAGGTGATGGCAGATTCGCAGGACGCCGTAGATGTAAAACCGGGATCGAAGGTGAACAGGCCACTTGAACCCAGAGCGCGGACATCAACCACATCCTGGCCCAGCGTACCTTTCAGTACGTCCAGTTCAATAGATGTTCCATCTTGCAGGGTTAGCGTTACTTTTTTATCTGTCATTTTCGTCTCCATAGCGCCTTATGTAGGTAAGGATCTTTAGACACCTGAAACGCGTTCATGTTGCGGTTGGCAAAACTACACAGTATCACTCTGCGGGTATAAAGCGGGTGCAGGGTACAGAGTGAGCGGCGCGTTCCCAGCGGGAACCGGTGAGCCATGGACATGCTGCATATCGCGGTTGTTAAAGATCCGGTCAGGACATAACTTCTTGGTAACCAATAACCTGATGCTTTTTAAAGCTCATATTCGCAATGTTACATAACTTGCGCTTAGGGGAAAGTGTATCCCCATAACTTTTGTGCATCATAGGAATTTACAGGCTTAGTTTGTAACTGAATTGTTGAACTATTGTCAAATCAGATAATTAAAATTGTATCAATTGTGAAAATCGTGAGTAGGATCACTGTTCCACCTAAAATATACCAAAGAGTTTGTAGGGGAATTGTAATCAGAATGTGATCCTCCTATACTCCTGGCAGGTCTCCGGAACACCCTGACACCAGGAGCCACCCAGCGTTTACTACCGCGTCAATTAACACTGGATGTTGCTTTTTTGGTGACGGTTAAGTCTGCCACACGTTGTGATTAGACTCCGCCTCAGGTCCGGAGGAAGCAAAATAAAAAAGAGCTGTGTGGGCAAAACCGTGAAAAAACAAAGACCTGTCAACTTGGATCTCTCGACGATCCGGTTTCCCGTTACTGCAATATCGTCCATTCTTCACCGCGTCTCCGGCGTAATCACCCTGGTTGCCATTGGCATCCTGCTGTGGCTGCTCGGTCTCTCTCTCTCTTCTCCTGAAGGTTTCCAGCACGCTGCATCCATCATGGATGGCTTCTTCGCGAAGTTCATTATGTGGGGCATCTTAACCGCGCTGGCCTATCACGCGGTGAGCGGGATTCGTCATATGTTGATGGATTTTGGTTATCTGGCTGAAACGCTGGAAGTGGGCAAGCGTTCTGCTCATATGACTTTTGTGATCACTGTCGTGCTGGCAATTCTGGCGGGAGTTCTCGTATGGTAAGCAATGCATCCGCATTGGGTCGCAACGGCATTCAGGACTGGCTGCTGCTGCGGGCAACTGCAATTCTCATTACGCTCTACATCGTCTACATCCTCGGTTTCGTTGTGATGACAGACACGCTGACTTATGACCTGTGGCGTGGCTTCTTCGCTTCGGCATTCACTAAAGTGTTCACGCTGCTGACGCTGTTCTCCATTCTGATTCACGGCTGGATCGGCATGTGGCAGGTGTTAACAGACTACGTTAAATCACTGCCAGCGCGCCTGTTGTTGCAGTTTGTGATTGTCGTGGCGCTGCTGTGGTATGCGATTTATGGATTTGTTGTGGTGTGGGGTGTGTAAATGAGTTTGCCAATCAGAGAGTTTGATGCCGTGGTGATCGGCGCAGGTGGCGCAGGAATGCGGGCCGCACTGCAAATCTCCCAGGCCGGCCAGAGCTGTGCCCTGTTGTCGAAAGTTTTCCCGACCCGTTCCCACACCGTATCTGCGCAGGGCGGTATTACCGTTGCGCTGGGTAATACCCATGAAGATAACTGGGAATGGCATATGTACGACACCGTCAAAGGTTCCGACTACATCGGTGACCAGGACGCGATTGAATATATGTGTAAAACCGGCCCGGAAGCGATTCTGGAACTGGAGCACATGGGCCTGCCGTTCTCGCGTCTGGAAGATGGTCGTGTCTATCAGCGTCCGTTTGGTGGTCAGTCGAAGAACTTCGGCGGCGAGCAGGCGGCACGTACCGCTGCTGCTGCAGACCGTACAGGCCACGCCCTGTTGCATACCCTTTATCAGCAGAACCTGAAAAACAAAACCACCATCTTCTCTGAGTGGTATGCATTGGATCTGGTGAAAAACGCCGATGGCGCGGTAGTCGGTTGTACCGCTATCTGTATCGAAACCGGCGAAACCGTTTATTTCAAAGCGAAAGCGACCATTCTGGCCACCGGCGGCGCGGGCCGTATCTATCAGTCCACCACCAATGCACATATCAACACCGGCGACGGCGTGGGTATGGCACTGCGTGCGGGCGTGCCGGTGCAGGATATGGAGATGTGGCAGTTCCACCCAACCGGTATCGCCGGTGCGGGCGTGCTGGTCACCGAGGGCTGCCGTGGTGAAGGCGGCTATCTGCTGAACAAACATGGCGAACGCTTCATGGAGCGTTATGCGCCAAACGCTAAAGATCTGGCGGGCCGCGACGTGGTTGCGCGCTCAATGATGATTGAAATCCGTGAAGGTCGCGGCTGTGATGGCCCATGGGGTCCACATCTTAAGCTGAAACTGGATCACCTGGGTAAAGAGGTGCTTGAGTCACGTCTGCCTGGCATTCTCGAGCTGTCACGCACCTTTGCTCACGCCGATCCGATCAAAGAACCTATCCCGGTCATTCCGACCTGCCACTATATGATGGGCGGTATTCCGACCAAAGTGACCGGTCAGGCACTGCGTGTGAATGAGCAGGGTGAAGATGTAGTGATTCCTGGCCTGTTCGCTGTCGGCGAAATTGCCTGCGTATCGGTACACGGCGCCAACCGTCTGGGCGGCAACTCACTGCTCGACCTGGTGGTCTTTGGCCGCGCTGCGGGCCTGCACCTGCTGGAGAGCATTCAGGAGCAGGGCGAACTGCGTGACGCCACGGAAGATGAAATTGCCGTGGCGATGGCGCGCTTCAACCGCTGGGAAAACAACACCACCGGTGAAGATCCGGTTGAGATTCGTAAAGCGTTGCAACGCTGCATGCAGAACAACTTCTCTGTATTCCGCGAAGGCGACGCGATGGCGCAGGGTCTGGAAGAGCTGAAAGAGATTCGCCAGCGTCTGAAATCAGCGCGTCTGGATGACCGCTCACCGGATTTCAACACCCAGCGTATTGAGTGTCTGGAGCTGGATAACCTGATGGAGACCGCCTTTGCCACGGCGGTAGCGGCTAACTATCGCACCGAGAGCCGCGGTGCGCACAGTCGCTTCGACTTCCCGGATCGTGATGATGAAAACTGGCTGTGCCACAGTCTTTATGTCCCGGAAACCGAAAGCATGACGCGCCGTGAGGTGAACATGCAGCCGAAACTGCGCGCGGCGTTCCCGCCGAAAGTGCGTACCTACTAATTTCGGAGACGATCATGAGACTCGAGTTTTCAATTTATCGCTACAATCCGGACGTCGATGACAAGCCGCGCATGCATGATTACACCCTGGAATCGGAAGATGGTCGCGACATGATGCTGCTGGACGCGCTGATTCGCCTGAAAGAGAAAGATCCGACGCTGGCGTTTCGTCGCTCCTGTCGTGAAGGCGTCTGCGGCTCTGATGGCCTCAACATGAACGGTAAAAACGGACTGGCCTGCATTACGCCGGTCTCGGCCTTGGGCAACGGCAAACAGAAAATCGTTATCCGTCCATTGCCAGGTTTACCGGTTGTGCGTGACCTGGTCGTAGACATGAGCCAGTTTTATGCGCAGTATGAGAAAATTAAGCCTTTCCTGTTGAATAATGGGGAAAATCCGCCAGCACGTGAGCATCTGCAGTCACCGGATGAGCGCGAGCACCTGGATGGCCTGTACGAGTGTATTCTCTGTGCCTGCTGCTCAACCTCATGCCCATCATTCTGGTGGAATCCTGAGAAGTTCATCGGTCCTGCCGGCCTGCTTGCGGCATACCGTTTCCTGATTGACAGCCGCGACACTGAAACGGATGCGCGTCTCGACAATCTGAATGACGCTTTCAGCGTATTCCGCTGCCATAGCATCATGAACTGTGTGAGTGTCTGTCCGAAAGGGCTGAACCCGACGCGCGCCATCGGCCATATCAAGTCGATGCTGCTGCAGCGCGGCGCATAAGTCGTTTCTGCCGGGAACCTCAGGTTCCCGGTGTTTTAACGGAAGCCTCTGTAAGCGCGGTGATGACCACGTTTACAAAGGTTCCCTTACGGGCCACGCGCGCTGCGCAAAGTGCTCGTATCGCTGAACTCACTACGGCAAACCGCGAAAGCGGCAACAAATGAAACCTCAAAAAAGCATAGCAATGCTTAAGGGATCACAATGCAGAACAGCGCGATGAAGCCCTGGCTGGACTCTTCCTGGCTGGCCGGCGCGAATCAGTCTTACATAGAGCAGCTCTATGAGGATTTCCTGACCGATCCTGACTCTGTCGATGCAGTGTGGCGCTCGATGTTCCAACAGTTACCGGGCACCGGAATGAAACCTGAGCAGTTTCACTCCACCACACGTGAGTACTTCCGTCGCCTGGCGAAAGACGCATCTCGTTACACCTCATCTGTCTCCGATCCGGAAACCAACTCCAAGCAAGTGAAAGTGCTGCAGCTGATCAACGCGTTTCGTTTTCGCGGTCATCAGCACGCCAATCTCGATCCGCTTGGCCTGTGGAAACAGGATCGGGTCGCCGATCTTGATCCCGCTTTTCATGACCTGACCGAGGCCGATTTTCAGGAAAGCTTTAACGTAGGCTCTTTTGCCATCGGTAAAGAGACCATGAAGCTGGCCGATCTCTTCGACGCGCTGACGCAGACGTACTGTGGCTCAATCGGTGCGGAATATATGCACATCAACAACACGGATGAGAAGCGCTGGATCCAGCAGCGTCTTGAGTCTGTGGCGGGCCGTGCAGCGTTCAGCAACGAAGAGAAAAAAGGTTTCCTGAAAGAGCTGACCGCGGCAGAAGGACTGGAAAAATATCTCGGGGCGAAATTCCCGGGTGCCAAACGCTTCTCGCTGGAAGGCGGCGATGCGCTGGTGCCCATGCTGCGCGAAATGATCCGTCACGCCGGCAAGAGCGGCACCCGTGAAGTCGTGCTGGGCATGGCGCACCGTGGTCGTCTCAATGTGCTGATCAACGTGCTGGGTAAAAAGCCACAGGATCTGTTCGACGAGTTCGCCGGTAAGCATAAAGAGCATCTTGGCACCGGTGACGTGAAGTACCACATGGGCTTCTCTTCTGACGTAGAAACCGAAGGCGGCCTGGTTCACCTGGCGCTGGCGTTTAACCCGTCACACCTGGAGATCGTCAGCCCGGTCGTTATGGGTTCCGTACGTGCCCGTCTGGATCGTCTGGATGAGCCTGCGAGCAACAAAGTCCTGCCGATCACCATTCATGGTGACGCGGCGGTGATTGGCCAGGGCGTGGTTCAGGAAACCCTGAACATGTCACAGGCACGCGGTTATGAAGTGGGCGGTACTGTTCGCATCGTCATCAACAACCAGGTTGGTTTTACGACGTCCAACCCGAAAGATGCGCGTTCAACCCCTTACTGCACCGATATCGGCAAAATGGTGCTGGCACCGATTTTCCACGTCAACGCGGATGACCCGGAAGCAGTCGCTTTTGTGACCCGTCTGGCGCTCGACTATCGCAACACCTTTAAGCGTGATGTGTTTATCGATCTGGTCTGCTATCGCCGTCATGGTCACAACGAGGCCGATGAGCCAAGTGCGACTCAGCCGCTGATGTACCAGAAAATCAAAAAGCACCCGACGCCGCGTAAAATTTACGCCGACCGTCTGGAAGGTGAAGCCGTTGCCACGCAGGAAGATGCGACCGAAATGGTCAATCTTTACCGTGATGCGCTGGATGCGGGCGAGTGCGTAGTACCAGAATGGCGTCCGATGAGCCTGCACTCCTTTACCTGGTCACCTTACCTGAACCATGAGTGGGATGAGCCTTACCCGGCCCAGGTCGACATGAAACGTCTGAAGGAACTGGCGCTGCGTATCAGCCAGGTACCTGAAGAGGTTGAGGTGCAGTCGCGTGTTGCCAAGATTTATAACGACCGTCGTCTGATGGCTGAAGGCGAGAAAGCCTTTGACTGGGGCGGCGCGGAAAACCTGGCCTACGCCACGCTGGTTGATGAAGGCATTCCGGTGCGTCTGTCGGGTGAAGATACCGGTCGCGGCACCTTCTTCCACCGTCACGCGGTGGTTCATAACCAGGCAAACGGCTCAACCTATACCCCTCTGCACCATGTGCACAGCGGTCAGGGCCAGTTCAAAGTCTGGGACTCCGTGCTGTCAGAAGAGGCGGTACTGGCCTTTGAATATGGCTACGCCACTGCTGAGCCACGCATCCTGACCATCTGGGAAGCGCAGTTTGGTGACTTCGCCAACGGTGCACAGGTTGTTATCGACCAGTTCATCAGCTCCGGTGAGCAGAAATGGGGCCGTATGTGTGGCCTGGTCATGCTGCTGCCGCACGGCTATGAAGGTCAGGGGCCAGAGCACTCGTCTGCGCGTCTGGAGCGTTATCTGCAACTCTGCGCTGAGCAGAACATGCAGGTCTGCGTACCGTCAACGCCTGCGCAGGTTTACCATATGCTGCGTCGTCAGGCGCTGCGCGGTATGCGCCGTCCGCTGATTGTGATGTCGCCGAAATCGCTGCTGCGTCATCCGCTGGCGATCTCCACGCTGGATGAACTGGCTAACGGCAGCTTCCAGCCGGCGATTGGCGAAGTGGATAATCTGGATGCGCAGGGCGTGAAACGCGTCGTGCTGTGCTCCGGTAAAGTCTATTACGACCTGCTTGAGCAGCGTCGTAAAAATGAGCAGACCGATGTGGCGATTGTCCGTATCGAGCAGCTCTATCCGTTCCCGCATCACGCGGTTCAGGAAGCATTAAAAGCGTATTCTCACGTACAGGATTTTGTCTGGTGTCAGGAAGAGCCGCTGAATCAGGGCGCCTGGTACTGCAGCCAGCATCATTTCCGTGAAGTTGTGCCGTTTGGTGCGACCTTACGTTATGCAGGCCGCCCGGCCTCCGCCTCACCGGCCGTGGGTTACATGTCCGTACACCAACAACAGCAGCAAGACCTGGTTAATGACGCGCTGAACGTTAATTAATTAAAAGGAAAGATAATGAGTAGCGTAGATATTCTCGTTCCCGACCTGCCTGAATCGGTTGCCGATGCCTCCGTGGCAACCTGGCACAAAAAACCAGGCGATGCAGTGACTCGCGATGAAGTGCTGGTCGAAATCGAAACCGACAAAGTGGTGCTGGAAGTGCCAGCCTCTGCTGACGGTATTCTGGAAGCGGTTCTGGAAGAAGAGGGCGCCACCGTCACTTCACGCCAGATTCTGGGTCGTCTGAAAGAGGGCAACAGCGCCGGTAAAGAGACCAGCGCGAAGTCTGAAAGCAAAGAGTCTACCCCGGCTCAGCGTCAGACTGCGTCACTGGAAGAAGAGAGCAACGATGCGCTCAGCCCGGCCATCCGCCGTCTGATTGCCGAGCACAACCTTGATGCTTCGCAGATCAAAGGCAGCGGTGTGGGCGGACGTCTGACCCGTGAAGATGTTGAAAAACATCTGGCCAACAAACCGCAGACCGGCAAAGCCGCCGCACCTGCGGCAGAAACTGCAGCCGTGCAGCAGCCTGTGGCGAATCGCAGCGAAAAACGCGTGCCGATGACCCGTCTGCGTAAGCGTGTTGCCGAGCGTCTGCTGGAAGCGAAAAACAGCACTGCGATGCTGACCACCTTCAACGAAATCAACATGAAGCCCATCATGGATCTGCGCAAGCAGTATGGTGAGGCCTTCGAGAAGCGTCACGGTGTCCGTCTGGGCTTTATGTCCTTCTACATCAAAGCGGTTGTTGAAGCACTGAAACGTTACCCGGAAGTGAATGCCTCCATCGATGGCGAAGATGTGGTTTACCACAACTACTTCGACGTCAGCATCGCGGTCTCTACGCCACGCGGTCTGGTGACACCGGTTCTGCGTGACGTTGATGCGCTGAGCATGGCGGACATTGAGAAGAAAATCAAAGAGCTGGCAGTGAAAGGCCGTGACGGCAAGCTGACAGTAGACGATCTGACCGGCGGTAACTTCACCATTACTAATGGCGGCGTCTTTGGTTCCCTGATGTCCACCCCGATCATCAACCCACCGCAGAGCGCCATCCTGGGCATGCACGCTATCAAAGATCGCCCGATGGCGGTCAATGGTCAGGTTGTGGTGCTGCCAATGATGTACCTGGCGCTCTCCTATGACCACCGTCTGATCGATGGCCGTGAATCAGTGGGTTATCTGGTTGCAGTGAAAGAGATGCTGGAAGATCCGGCGCGTCTGCTGCTGGATGTCTGATTTTCACCGGGCGCGCCTCGCGCGCCCAACCTCAATACTCTTTTCAGACCTGAATGGATAGAACATCATGAACTTACACGAATACCAGGCGAAACAACTGTTTGCACGGTATGGCATGCCGGCACCAACGGGTTACGCCTGTACTACACCACGTGAAGCGGAAGAAGCAGCCTCTAAAATTGGCGCAGGCCCGTGGGTAGTTAAATGTCAGGTTCATGCCGGTGGCCGCGGTAAAGCGGGCGGTGTGAAAGTGGTTAACAGCAAAGAAGAGATCCGCGCATTTGCTGAAAACTGGCTGGGCAAACGTCTGGTGACCTATCAGACAGACGCAAACGGCCAGCCGGTAAACCAGATTCTGGTTGAAGCGGCAACCGACATCGATCAGGAGCTCTACCTGGGCGCTGTGGTCGATCGCGCAACGCGTCGCGTGATTTTCATGGCCTCAACCGAAGGTGGCGTGGAAATTGAAAAAGTGGCGGAAGAGACCCCGCACCTGATCCACAAAATGGCGCTGGATCCACTGACCGGTCCGCAGCCTTATCAGGGCCGCGAGCTGGCATTCAAACTGGGCCTGACCGGTAAGCTGGTTGGTCAGTTCACCAAGATCTTCATGGGTCTGGCAACGCTGTTCCTGGAGCGCGATCTGGCGATGGTTGAGATCAACCCGCTGGTCATCACTAAGCAGGGCGATCTGATCTGCCTGGATGGCAAAC
This sequence comes from Pantoea sp. S62, assembly GCF_016658625.1. Classification (NCBI taxonomy): domain Bacteria; kingdom Pseudomonadati; phylum Pseudomonadota; class Gammaproteobacteria; order Enterobacterales; family Erwiniaceae; genus Pantoea; species Pantoea sp. S62. Next base: position 37,330 of record NZ_JACVVI010000025.1, read on the forward strand.
TGGGCGCCGATGGCAATGCCCTGTTCCGCCAGCCAGAGCTGCGCGAAATGCGCGATCCAAGCCAGGAAGACCCACGTGAAGCGCATGCGACACAGTGGGAACTGAACTATGTTGCGCTGGAAGGCAACATCGGTTGTATGGTTAACGGCGCAGGTCTGGCGATGGGCACCATGGACATCGTTAAGCACCACGGCGGTCAGCCAGCCAACTTCCTTGATGTCGGCGGCGGCGCAACTAAAGAGCGCGTGACCGAAGCCTTCAAAATCATCCTGTCTGACGATGCGGTTAAAGCCGTCTTCGTTAACATCTTCGGCGGTATCGTACGCTGTGACCTGATTGCCGACGGCATCATCGGCGCAGTCGCTGAAGTGGGTGTTAACGTGCCAGTGGTGGTACGTCTGGAAGGTAACAACGCCGAGCTGGGCGCACAGAAACTGGCGGACAGCGGTCTGAACATCATTGCAGCAACCAGCCTGACAGACGCCGCACAGCGTGTTGTTGCTGCCGCGGAGGGTAAATAATGTCCATTCTGATCGACAAAAACACCAAAGTCATTTGCCAGGGTTTCACCGGTGGCCAGGGGACTTTCCATTCTGAGCAGGCGCTGGCTTACGGTACTCAGCTGGTTGGCGGCGTGACGCCAGGCAAAGGCGGCACGACGCATCTCGGCCTGCCGGTGTTCAACACCGTACGCGAAGCGGTAGAAGCGACCGGCGCAACTGCCACCGTGATCTACGTTCCGGCACCTTTCTGTAAAGATGGCATCCTGGAAGCGATCGAAGCGGGCATCAAGCTGATCATCACCATCACCGAAGGTATCCCGACGCTGGATATGCTGACTGTGAAAGTGAAGCTGGATGAAGCGGGCGTGCGGATGATCGGTCCAAACTGTCCGGGCGTAATCACCCCAGGTGAATGTAAGATCGGCATCATGCCAGGCCACATTCACCAGCCGGGCCGTGTCGGTATCGTATCCCGTTCAGGCACCCTGACCTATGAAGCAGTTAAGCAGACCACTGACATCGGCTACGGCCAGTCAACCTGCGTCGGCATCGGTGGTGACCCGATCCCTGGCTCTAACTTCATCGACATCCTGAAAATGTTCCAGGATGATCCACAGACTGAAGCGATCGTGATGATCGGTGAAATCGGTGGCAGCGCAGAAGAAGAAGCCGCAGCCTTCATCAAAGAGCACGTGACCAAGCCGGTTGTAGGCTACATTGCTGGCGTCACCGCGCCGAAAGGCAAGCGCATGGGCCATGCGGGCGCCATCATTGCCGGTGGTAAAGGTACAGCAGATGAGAAATTTGCTGCACTGGAAGCCGCAGGCGTGAAAACCGTTCGCAGCCTGGCTGACATCGGTGACGCAGTTAAAGCCGTATTACCGGCAAAATAAGTCGTCGTCATCTGAGACTAAGCCACCTCCGGGTGGCTTTTTTTATGCCGGTAACACACAGACATCACCCAGACATCTAAAGAAAAGAGGGCGTGGTCAGATAACCACGCAGGTATTAGTTACGTTAATAAAAAGTGGCAAAGGTAAACTATTTTTCCACGCCTTATTTCATTAATGACATCTCATTAACAAGAAACCCACCTGGCTCTATCTGGAAACTTATTGCGTTAATCCAGATCAATTAATCGCGATTTATATCCAACTATATCGCTGGCAAAGCGCAACGCTAAGAGCGTAAATTGCGCTGCATCAATCCAGCCTTTTACACAAATTTTCAAACGTCTGCTCAGCCCGGGATGACACCCGCTTTCCTCCTGTTAAAGCACGCGTTAATGAAAGCGCGGATTGACAATTTTCAGAGCTGCTTTATTCGCTACTCGCCTGTTCGGGCAGCTCACAAATCTGTTCTGCTGGTCATAAAAAAACTGGAATCAATAAACAGTCGTTCCTGACTCTGATTACGTTCGTTCTGATCGCGCGCGTGACGGAGACAAAGCGAGGAGCAAGGAGTCCTTATGTTAGATATCGTCGAACTGTCGCGGTTACAGTTTGCCTTAACAGCGATGTACCATTTTCTGTTCGTCCCTTTAACGCTGGGTATGGCGTTTTTGCTGGCGATCATGGAGACGGTCTATGTCCTGAGCGGTAAACAAATTTATAAAGATATGACGAAGTTCTGGGGCAAGTTATTTGGTATTAACTTTGCGCTGGGTGTCGCCACCGGCCTGACCATGGAATTTCAGTTCGGGACAAACTGGTCATATTACTCTCACTACGTCGGCGATATCTTCGGCGCGCCGCTCGCCATTGAGGGTCTGATGGCGTTCTTCCTGGAATCGACCTTTGTCGGCCTGTTCTTTTTTGGCTGGGATCGGCTGGGTAAAGTGCAGCACATGGCGGTGACCTGGCTGGTGGCGCTGGGCTCGAACATGTCCGCGCTGTGGATTCTGGTTGCTAACGGCTGGATGCAGAACCCCATCGCCTCTGAATTCAACTTCGAAACCATGCGCATGGAGATGGTCAGCTTCTCAGAGCTGGTACTGAACCCGGTGGCGCAGGTGAAATTCGTTCACACCGTTGCGGCCGGTTACACCACCGGTGCGATGTTCATTCTGGGCATCAGCGCGTGGTACATGCTGAAAGGGCGCGACCTTGCTTTTGCTAAACGCTCGTTCGCTATTGCGGCCAGCTTTGGCATGGCGGCGGTCCTCTCCGTCATTCTGCTGGGCGATGAGTCAGGCTATGAAATGGGCGACGTGCAGAAAACCAAGCTGGCCGCTATCGAAGCGGAGTGGGAAACCCAGCCGGCACCAGCCTCATTTACGCTGTTTGGCCTGCCCGATCAGGCAACGCAGGAGAACCGGTATGCCGTGCAGATCCCGTGGCTGCTGGGCCTGATCGCGACCCGATCCATCGATAAGCCGGTCACCGGCCTGAAAGATCTGATGGCTCAGCATGAAGTGCGCATCCGCAACGGCATGAAAGCCTACACGTTGCTGAATGAACTGCGCAGCGGCAGTCAGGATCCCGCAGTACGTGACGCGTTCAACAGTCACAAGCAGGATCTCGGTTATGGTCTGCTGCTGAAGCGCTATACCGACAATGTGGCGGATGCGACCGAAGCGCAGATCAAACAGGCGACGCAGGACTCTATCCCGCGCGTAGCGCCGCTCTATTTCGCATTCCGCATTATGGTGCTGTGTGGCGTACTGCTGCTGGCCATTATCACGCTCTCTTTCTGGAGCGTAATACGCAATCGCGTGGGCAAAAATCGCTGGTTACTGAAAGCGGCGCTGTTTGGTATTCCGTTACCCTGGATTGCCGTCGAGTCAGGCTGGTTCGTAGCCGAGTATGGTCGTCAGCCCTGGGCTATCGGTGAAATCCTGCCGACCGCAGTGGCCAACTCCTCGCTGACTGTTGGCGATCTGCTGTTCTCAATGATCCTGATCTGCGGACTTTACACGCTGTTCCTGGTGGCAGAGATGTACCTGATGTTCAAATTCGCCCGCCTTGGGCCGAGCAGCCTGAAAACCGGGCGATATCACCATGAGCAGATTACGGCAACTACTCAGCCGGTTCAGGGATAAGGAGAGCGACCATGTTTGATTATGAAGTTCTGCGCTTTGTCTGGTGGCTGCTGATTGGCGTGCTGCTGATTGGCTTTGCTGTCGCAGATGGTTTTGATATGGGCGTCGGCATGCTGACACGCATTCTGGGCCGCACCGATACTGAACGTCGCATCATGATTAACAGTATCGCCCCGCACTGGGACGGTAACCAGGTCTGGCTGATCACCGCGGGTGGCGCGTTATTTGCTGCCTGGCCAATGGTCTACGCGGCGGCCTTCTCCGGCTTCTATGTGGCGATGATTCTGGTGCTCGCATCACTCTTCTTCCGTCCGGTCGGTTTCGATTACCGCTCGAAGATTGAAGATAACCGCTGGCGCGGTGCCTGGGACTGGGGCATTTTCATTGGGAGCTTCGTGCCACCGCTGGTGATTGGCGTGGCCTTTGGCAACCTGTTGCAGGGCGTGCCGTTCCATGCCGATGCGTATCTGCGCCTGTTCTATACCGGCAACTTCTTCCAGCTGCTGAATCCGTTTGGCCTGCTGGCGGGTGTGGTCAGTGTGGCGATGATTCTGGCACAGGGCGCAACCTACCTGCAGATGCGCACCACTGGCGAACTGCATCTGCGTTCGCGTACCGCTGCACAACTTGCCGCGCTGGTGATGATGGTCTGCTTCATCCTGGCGGGTGTCTGGGTGAAATACGGTATCGAGGGTTATGTGGTGACCAGCACAATGGATCACTTCGCCGCCTCAAACCCACTGGGAAAAACTGTCGTGCGCGAAGCGGGTGCCTGGATGGTTAACTTCCAGAACCATCCTGTACTGTGGCTGTTCCCGCTGCTTGGTTCGGTGCTGCCGCTGCTTACCGTACTCTGCTCGCGGGTTGAAAAGGGTGCCTGGGCGTTCCTGTTCTCATCACTGACGCTGGCCTGCGTCATCATGACTGCCGGCATTGCGATGTTTCCGTTCATCATGCCATCCAGCACCGTACCTGGGACCAGCCTGACCATGTGGGACGCCACGTCCAGTCTGCTGACGTTGCAAACCATGACCGTGGCCGCCGCTATCTTTGTCCCAATCATTCTGATTTACACCACCTGGTGCTACTGGAAGATGTTTGGCCGTATTACCAAAGAGCAGATTGAAAGCAACAGTCACTCACTCTATTAATAAAGGAGATGTCGCATGTGGTATTTTGCCTGGATTCTCGGCACGTTGCTGGCCTGTGCCTTTGGTATCGTGACCGCGCTGGCGATTGAACACGTTGAAGCGCAGGATGAGACTCACTGATGCGCACGCCAGTTCGGATGCTCTATGATCTGATGGATAAGGGCCCGTTACGGGCCCTTTCACTGCTGCTGGCGCTGCTGACGGCGGGCGGCGTGATGTGGGATCCGACCCGTTTTGCCAATCAGGCGGGCCAGCTTCCTGCTCTGCAGGGGCTGGTGCTGATCTGGGCGGTCTGCTGCGGCGTAATTCACGGTGTGGGTTTCCGACCACGGAAAACCCGATGGCAGGCGCTGTTTACGCCGTTACCGGCTCTGCTGGCGTTAGTGATTGCGCTTTACCGTTTTTATCTTTAATCCCCCACCTTACCCGCGCTGTCAGTGAATATTTGTCAGCATCTGGTCAATAAATCTCTCTGAAATCGTTCCGTTTGTTACGGAGCGATAATTATTTTCGCCTGGCTCTGGCGACCCATTCCCAACCCCAATTCTCTTGCGTATAGTAGCAACGTTTAAAACGAGGCCGGGATGTAGAGTGAGTACAACGCTGTTTCGCTGGCCGGTTCGGGTCTACTACGAAGATACTGATGCCGGTGGTGTGGTTTATCACGCCAGCTATATCGCTTTTTATGAACGAGCACGTACCGAAATGTTGCGACAGCACCATTTCAATCAGCAGACGCTGTTAGAACAGCAGATCGCTTTTGTGGTACGGCGCATATCGGTGGACTATCTGGCGGCGGCGCGTCTTGATGACCTTCTGGAGATCCAGAGTGAGGTCACCTCAATGACACGGGCAACCATGACGTTCACGCAGCGTATCGTGAATACTGAAGGCAAAGTGCTCAATGAGGCAGAAGTCCTGATTGCCTGCATTAACCCACATCTGATGAAGCCGATTGCGCTTCCCAAGTCTATTGTCGCGGAGTTCAAGCAGTGACTGACATGAACATTCTTGATTTGTTCCTGAAGGCGAGCCTTCTGGTCAAACTTATCATGTTGATTTTGATCGGCTTTTCTATTGCCTCCTGGGCCATCATTATTCAGCGCACACGTATTCTGAATGCGGCGGGAAGAGAAGCGGAGGCGTTTGAAGACAAATTCTGGTCCGGTATCGAACTCTCGCGCCTGTATCAGGAGAGCCAGGAGCGCCGGGAAGAACTGGGCGGCTCGGAGCAGATTTTCTATTCCGGCTTCAAAGAATTTGCCCGCCTGCATCGCGCCAATAATCATGCGCCGGAAGCGGTCATTGACGGGGCGAGTCGTGCTATGCGCATCTCAATGAACCGTGAGCTGGAAGCACTGGAAAACCACATTCCATTCCTCGGCACCGTCGGCTCTATCAGTCCTTACATCGGGCTGTTCGGTACCGTCTGGGGAATTATGCACGCCTTTATCGCGCTGGGCGCGGTGAAGCAGGCGACGCTGCAGATGGTGGCACCGGGTATCGCTGAAGCACTGATTGCGACCGCTATCGGTCTGTTTGCCGCGATTCCGGCGGTTATGGCGTACAACCGTCTGAACCAGCGCGTGAACAAACTGGAGCAGGGCTACGACAACTTTATGGAAGAGTTCACTGCCATCCTGCATCGCCAGGCTTTCTCCAGCGATAGCGCTAAGTAAATAGAGGTTAATGATGGCCAGAGTACGTGGTCGCAAAAGCCGCGACCTGAAGTCGGAAATCAACATCGTTCCGCTACTGGACGTCCTGCTGGTGCTGTTGCTGATCTTCATGGCAACGGCACCCATTATTACCCAGAGCGTGGAAGTGGATCTGCCTGATGCGACCGACTCTAAAACGGTTTCCAGCGATGATAATCCGCCGGTAATTGTTGAAGTCGCGGGCGTGGGGCAGTACAGCCTGGTCGTGGATCACGACCGCATGGACCAACTCCCGCCTGAGCAGGTGATCAGCGAAGCGCAGCGTCGACTGGAAGCGAATCCTAAGACGGTCTTTTTGATCGGGGGCGCGAAAGAGGTGCCTTACGATGAAATTATTAAAGCGCTCAACCTGCTGCACCAGGCGGGTGTTAAATCTGTCGGTTTGATGACGCAGCCGATTTAAAATCGAACCGTTTTTTGGGAACCGAGTGTGTCGAAGGCAACCGAGCAAAACGAGAAGTTAAAGCGCGCGATAATCATTTCGGTGATTCTGCATATCGTGCTGATCGCGCTGCTGATTTGGAGCTCGTTTAATGAGCACGTTGACCCCAGCAGTGCGGGTGGCGGAGGCAGCGATATCGATGCAGTGATGGTCGATCCGGGTGCCGTCGTGAGTCAATACAATCGTCAGCAGAACCAGCAGAGCGACAGCCAGCGGGCTGAGCAGCAGCGTAAAAAGCAGGCGCAGCAGCAGGCTGAAGAGCTGCAACAGAAACAGGCTGCTGAACAGCAGCGTTTGAAAGCGCTGGAGAAAGAGCGTTTAGCCGCGCAGGAAACCGCGAAAGAAGAGGCTAAACAGCAGGCTGAGCAGCAGAAAGCGGCTATCGATGCTGCTAAACAGGCTCAGGAGCAACAAAAAACCGCTGAAGCGGCGGCAGCCAAAGCGAAAGCGGATGCGAAAGCCCAGGCGGATGCACAGGCAAAAGCCGCCGCCGAGCAGGCGAAGCAGGCCGCAGCCGACGCAAAGAAGCAGGCTGATCAGCAGGCGAAAGCCGCCGCGGCGGCCGCCGCAAAAGAGAAAGCTGTTGCGGAAGCCAAAGCAAAGTCTGAAGCGGATGCAAAAGCGGCAGCCGAAGCCAAAGTGAAAGCGGCGGCGGAGGCAAAAGCTAAAGCGGCCGAAGAGGCGAAAGAAAAAGCCGCTGAAGCCAAAGAAAAAGCAGCTGAGGCAGCGAAAGAGAAAGCTGCAGAAGCGGCGAAAGAGAAAGCTGAGGCCGCTAAAGAAGCGGCTAAAGAGAAGGCAGAAGCGGCTGCAAAGGCGAAAGCCGATGCTGCGGCAAAAGCCAAAGCCGATGCGGCAGCCAAAGCAAAAGCGGATGCTGCTGCTAAGGCCAAAGCAGATGCGAAAGCGAAAGCCGCAGCGGATGCCGCCAATGGCAGCGATGTCGATGATTTACTGGGCGGACTCGCTTCCGGCAAAAATGCACCGAAAAGCGGCACTTCCGGTGGCGCAGCAGGGCAGGGAAACCAGAAGAAAGCGGGCGCATCAGGCGCGGAAATCAACTCCTATATGGGGCAGGTTGTCAGTGCGATTCAGAGCCGATTCTACGATGCCGATCTGTATCGCGGAAAAACCTGTGATTTGCGGATTAAACTTGCGCCTGATGGCTTGTTAATCGATGTTAAGTCAGAGGGTGGCGATCCTGCGCTCTGTCAGGCCGCGATTGCTGCCGCTAAACAGGCACGCATTCCGAAGCCGCCTTCGCAGGCGGTCTACGAAGTGTTTAAAAACGCCCCAATGCGTTTTAAACCGCAATAATGCAGTAACGGGCGGCAAGTTGTTCTATGTTTAGCTTGCCGTACTTAAGTTGTACTCGTGGTTTCCAGGAACAGTGCCAATTATCGTGGACTGAGGTTCAGATAAGGGAGATAAAATGAAGCAAGCTCTTCGCGTTACGTTAGGCTTTTTTATCCTGCTGTGGGCAGCCATGCTGCATGCAGAAGTTCGAATTGAGATCACCCAGGGTGTCAACACTGCGCGCCCGATTGGCGTGGTGCCGTTTAAATGGGCGGGTGCGGGTGCTGCGCCGGAAGATGTCGGCGGCATCGTAGCGGCTGACCTGCGTAACAGTGGCAAATTTAATCCACTGGACCGCTCGCGTCTGCCACAGCAGCCTGCCAGCGCGCAGGAAGTTCAGCCTGCCGCCTGGAGCGCGCTCGGCATTGATGCCGTTGTCGTCGGTCAGGTCGCTTCTAACCCGGATGGCAGCTATCAGGTTTCTTACCAGCTGGTTGATACCGGCGGTGCGCCAGGTACCGTACTGGCACAGAACTCGTATAAAGTGACTAAACAGTGGCTGCGTTATGCTGCCCACACGGCCAGTGATGAGACGTTCCAGAAGCTGACCGGCATTAAAGGTGCTTTCCGTACCCGCATCGCCTATGTCGTGCAGACCAATGGCGGTCAGTTCCCGTATGAGCTGCGCGTGGCTGACTACGATGGTTACAACCAGTTCGTGGTACATCGTTCACCACAGCCACTGATGTCGCCAGCCTGGTCTCCGGATGGCAGCAAAGTTGCCTACGTGACCTTTGAAAGCGGCAAATCTGCGCTGGTGGTTCAGACGCTGTCTAACGGTGCTATCCGTCAGGTCGCCTCTTATCCACGTCATAACGGTGCACCTGCGTTTTCGCCAGATGGCTCTAAGCTCGCTTTCGCGCTCTCTAAAACCGGCAGCCTGAACCTCTATGTGATGGATCTGGCGTCAGGTCAGACGCGTCAGGTGACAGATGGTCGCTATAACAGCACTGAACCGACCTGGTTCCCGGACAGCCAGACGCTGGCTTATACCTCGGATCAGGCGGGTGCCCCTCAGATCTATAAAGTTGGTCTGAATGGCGGCACGCCACAGCGTATTACCTGGGAAGGTGGTCAGAACCAGGATGCGGATGTCGCAACAGATGGTAAATCTATGGTGATGATTAGCACCAGCGGTGGTGCTCAACACGTCGCCAAACAGGATCTGGAAACGGGAGCCGTTCAAACGTTAACGGACACGTTCCTGGATGAAACGCCGAGCCTGGCACCAAACGGCACAATGGTAATCTATAGCTCTACTCAGGGGATGGGTTCCGTGCTGCAGTTGGTTTCAACCGACGGTCGTTTCAAAGCGCGTCTTCCGGCAACTGATGGACAGGTCAAATTTCCTGCCTGGTCGCCGTATCTGTAATGTCTGACAGTTCAGACATCGCAAACAATAAACAATAATGGGATTTTTGAAATGCAACTGAACAAAGTGCTGAAGGGTTTGATGCTGGCTCTGCCGGTTCTGGCAGTAGCGGCTTGTAGCTCACACAAAAACAACAACAATGACCAGACTGGCATGGGCGCTGATGGCGCTTACGGTGCTAACTCTGGCATGAACGGTAACGGCGGCAACATGTCTTCTGACGAGCAGGCTCGTCTGCAGATGCAGCAGCTGCAGCAGAACAACATCGTGTACTTCGGCCTGGACAAGTATGACGTTCAGTCTGATTACGCACAGATGCTGGATCAGCACGCGACCTTCCTGCGCAGCAACCCATCATACAAAGTGACCATCGAAGGTCATGCGGATGAGCGCGGTACGCCAGAATACAACATCGCCCTGGGCGAACGTCGTGCTAACGCCGTTAAAATGTACCTGCAGGGTAAAGGCGTGTCGGCTGATCAGATGTCTATCGTTTCTTACGGTAAAGAGAAGCCAGCCGTTCTGGGTCATGACGAAGCAGCGTATTCTAAAAACCGTCGTGCCGTACTGGTCTACTAAGAGAATCACATGGTTAGTAACTTCAGACGTCATCTGTTGAGTCTGTCGTTACTGATTGGCGTAGCGGCCCCCTGGGCCGCTAATGCCCAAGCGTCAATCAGTAGCGTTGGCTCCGGCTCGGTCGAAGACCGTGTCACCACTCTTGAACGAATCTCTAATGCCCAGGCACAGCTGATGCAGCAACTGCAGCAGCAGATGAGCGATAACCAGCGTGATATCGATGCGCTGCGTGGGCAAATCCAGCAAAACTCGTATCAGTTGAATCAGGTGGTTGAGCGGCAGAAGCAGCTTTACCAGCAGATTGACAGCCTGAGCAGCGCCAGCAGCAGCGGCGGGCAACAGGCTGCCGGCAGCGATGCCGCAGCAGATACCGGCGCAGCAGCCACCGCAGGCGCGGCAGCATCCACGGAGAGCGCACCTGCGCAGACCGGTGACGCTAACAGCGATTACAATGCGGCTGTGGCGCTGATTCTGGAGAAGAAACAGTATGACCAGGCGATCAGTGCGCTTCAGGCGTGGGTAAAACGTTACCCGGATTCGACCTATCAGCCGAATGCGAATTACTGGCTGGGTCAGCTGAACTACAACAAAGGCAAAAAGGACGACGCGGCGTATTATTACGCTACGGTGGTGAAGAACTATCCGAAGTCGCCGAAAGCTGCAGAAGCGTTGCTGAAAGTGGGTGTCATCATGCAGGAGAAGAAAGACACGGCGAAAGCCAAAGCGGTCTTCCAGCAGGTGATCAAACTTTATCCAGACACCGAATCTGCTAAACAGGCGCAGAAACGTCTGGCAAGCCTGTAATTTGTCCGGTTCAGACCAGATATCGTGTGATTTCTGGTCTTGCCGTATGAAAGGTAAGCAACTGAAGCATTTAGCAGAAATAAGAGTTGCGCTACCCCGCTAAATCAGTAATATATGCCGCCGTTGCCGGGACACATTGCAAAGTGTCTGGTAAGCCTGAAGATGGGTCGTTAGCTCAGTTGGTAGAGCAGTTGACTTTTAATCAATTGGTCGCA
>NZ_JACVVI010000026.1:0-42084 GCF_016658625.1 Pantoea sp. S62
AGTGTGGGGTCTCCCCATGCGAGAGTAGGGAACTGCCAGGCATCAAATAAGAGAGAGCCCTTCGCATATGCGAAGGGCTTTTTTCGTTGTGGCAAGCCGATAATCTGCAATAAAACCTCCTCTTATCAGCCTTCTGTCCCTTACCTTTATCATCGCATCCAGTTAGTCAGCTCAATGCACCTGCTGGTCAGGCCATAAAAAACCCGGCACCAGGCCGGGTAGTAAGATGAACGGAGTCGGTAATCAGTGAATAACCTGCGATAAAAACGCCCGGGTACGCTCCGATTGAGGATTCGCAAAGAACTCCTGCGGTGGCGCAACTTCGACGATCTCACCTCGATCCATGAAGATCACCCGGTCAGCCACCGTTCGGGCAAAGCCCATTTCGTGGGTGACGCACAGCATGGTCATCCCATCCTCAGCCAGACCAATCATCGTATCCAGCACCTCTTTAACCATCTCAGGATCCAGCGCTGACGTTGGCTCATCAAACAGCATAATTTTAGGCTTCATACAGAGTGAGCGAGCGATGGCGACACGTTGTTGCTGTCCCCCGGAAAGCTGACCCGGAAACTTATGCGCATGCTCAGCAATACGCACGCGTTGCAGATAATGCATAGCCAGTTCATCCGCTTCCTTCTTTGGAATCTTTCTCACCCAGGAAGGTGCCAGCGTGCAATTTTGTAAAACAGTCAGATGCGGGAAGAGATTGAAGTGCTGGAATACCATCCCCACTTCTGTGCGTACGCGCTCAATGTTACGTACGTCGTCATTAAGGTGGATACCGTCAACAACAATACGCCCCTGCTGATGCTCTTCCAGATGGTTGATACAGCGGATCGTGGTCGATTTGCCGGAGCCGGAAGGGCCGCACAGCACGATGCGCTCTCGGGGTTTAACCTGCAGGTTGATGTCTTTCAGTACGTGAAACTGCCCGTACCATTTATTCACGTTCTCAAGCGAAATCATCAACGCGTCGGAAGAGTGTGTCATAGAGTCAGTCATGTAAAACCTCAGTGCGATGTACGCCCGGTGTGAAAGCGCTTTTCCAGATACTGGCTGTAGCGCGACATGCTAAAACAGAAAATCCAATAGACCAGTGCAGCAAAGACATAACCTTCAGTCGACATGCCCAGCCAGGTCGGATCGACCGTTGCCTGCTGGACGCTGCTGAACAGATCGAAAAGACCAATGATGATGACCAGGCTGGTATCTTTAAACAGTGCGATGATGGTGTTAACCAGGCCAGGGATGGTGAGCTTCAGTGCCTGGGGAAGAATGACCAGCATCTGCGTTTTCCAGTAGCCCAGCGCCAGCGATTCTGCAGCCTCATACTGACCTTTCGGCAATGCCTGCAGGCCACCGCGCACCACCTCCGCCACATAGGCGGACTGGAACAGGATTACACCGACCAGGGCACGCACCAGCTTATCAATGGTGGTGCCTTCAGACATAAACAGCGGCAGCATCACCGATGACATAAACAGTACGGTAATCAGGGGCACGCCACGCCAGAACTCAATAAAGATAATCGACAGCGTGCGGACCACCGGCATCCGTGAGCGACGGCCAAGCGCCAGCAGGATGCCCAGCGGCAATGCACCGGCAATACCGACCGACGCGATAATCAGCGTCAGCGTTAACCCGCCCCACTGACGTGTTTCCACACGTTCCAGTCCCAGATAGCCGCCATACAGCAGGAACCAGACAATCACCGGATAGATGACGGCCCAGGCCGCAATGTAGCGTCCACGATAGGGCAGGCTTTTGAGAAACATCGGCACAATCGACAGCAGACCAATCACCAGCGCCAGGTTAATACGCCAGCGCAGCTCATGTGGATAAAGCCCATACATGAACTGACCGAAACGCGCATGGATAAAGACCCAGCAGGCACCTTCTTTGGTGCAATCGGCGCGCGTAGTGCCAATCCAGTTTGCCTGAAAGACCAGCCAGTTCAGCGCAGGCGGAATGACGTGCCAGATAACCCAGATGCAAAACAGCGTCAGTAACGTGTTAAACCAGCTGGAAAACAGGTTTTTACGAGCCCAAAGCCAGGCGCGACTGACAGGCGTCGTCGGCACGGGGGGCGTTTCATGCGTAGTGACAGACATAGTTATCCCGTTCTCTTAACGCTCAACCAGCGCAATTTTGCGGTTGTAGAAGTTCATAAGCAGCGATATCAGCAGACTGATAATCAGGTAAACGCCCATTGTGATAGCAATCGTCTCGATGGCCTGACCGGTCTGATTCAGCACCGATCCCGCGAACAGCGACACCATATCGGGATATCCGATAGCAGCTGCCAGTGAGGAGTTCTTCACAATGTTCAGATACTGGCTGGTCAGCGGCGGGATAATGACGCGCATGGCCTGCGGAATAATCACCTGACGCAGCGTCACCGGATTTGGCAGACCCAGCGAGCGTGCAGCTTCGTGCTGACCATGCGGCACCGACTGAATCCCCGAGCGGATGACTTCAGCGATAAACGACGAGGTATAGATCGACAGTGCCAGGGTCAGCGCCGCCAGCTCCGGAATCATCACCGAGCCGCCACGGAAATTGAACCCGCGCAGTTGCGGCACATCCCAGTGCGTTGCTGCACCAAACCCAAGGTGCGCAAGTAAAGGAAAGAGGATCAGCATTGCAACAGCGGCGGGCCATGTACGACGTAACTCACCGGTTTTCAGCTGATGCTGACGGTTAAAGCGGTACAGGCCATAGCTGACAGCCACGGCCAGCAGCAGTGCGATAACAAACGGCCAGCTGCCTGGTGCATAGGTCGGCCACGGGACGTAGAGTCCGCGATTGCTTACATAGGCCAGATCAAACGCATTCAGCGCCTGACGCGGGCCTGGCAGATTGCGTAATACCGCGAAGTACCAGAAGAAGATTTGCAGCAGAGGCGGAATATTACGGAAGGTTTCGATATAGATATTCGAGAGCTTCCGCAGCAGCCAGTTATCAGAAAGGCGGGCAAGACCGACCGCGAATCCGAGAATCGACGCGAAAACAATACAGAGTGCAGAGACCAGCAGCGTGTTGGTTAATCCGACCAGAAACACGCGCGCGTAGGTATCTCCCTCCGTGTACTCAATCAGATGCTGAACGATGCCGAAACCGGCAGTGCGCTCAAGAAATCCAAACCCTGATGTAATGCCGCGATTGGCAAGGTTGATAATGGTGTTATGCACCAGATAACCCACCACACCAAGCACCGCGACGACGGCGATGAACTGATAAATCCAGGCGCGAACCGTGGGATTACCAAATGAAAAATCCCTTTTCACGGTTGGGCGTTGTGACATGTTGAAACCTCAGTAACGAAAGCTGGGGTAGGGCACCGCAGAATACGGTGCCCGATTGGTGAGGTCTGTTAACGTACCGGTGGTGCGTACTGAATCCCGCCCTGGTTCCACAACGCATTCTGACCGCGCGCGATCTTCAGTGCGCTGTCTTTACCGACGTTACGGTCAAAGCTTTCCTGATAGTTGCCGACCTGTTTGATGATGTTATAGGCCCACTTGTTATCCAGCTTCAGATCTTTACCAAAGTCACCCTCAGCACCCAGCAGATGCGCCATATCTGGCGTGGTCGGCTTAGCTGTCATCTGATCAACATTCTTCGAGTTGATGCCCATCTCTTCGGCATTCAGCATGGCGTAGAGCGACCATTTGACGATGGTGAACCAGTCATCATCACCACGACGCACCAGGGGTCCCAGCGGCTCTTTGGAGATCACTTCTGGCAGGACGATAAATTCATCGGGTTTGCCGAGCTTGATGCGCAGGGCATAAAGCTGAGACTGATCAGACGCCAGCGTATCGCAGCGACCGCTGTCCAGCGCCTTAGCTGACTCGTCAGAGCGGTCGAAAGTCACCGGCGTATATTGCATTTTGTTGGCTTTGAAGAAGTCTGCCACGTTCAGCTCGGTGTCTGTTCCCGCCTGAATACAGACGGTGGCACCATCCAGCTCTTTCGCACTTTTCAGACCGGCTTTCTGGTGAGTCAGGAAGCCGATGCCGTCGTAATAGTTCACGCCCGCAAACAGGAAGCCCATGCCGCCATCACGCGATGAGGTCCAGGTGGTGTTACGTGAAAGTACATCCACTTCACCTGACTGCAGCGCGGTAAAACGCTCTTTTGCGGTCAGCGGGGTATATTTCACTTTGGTCGCATCGCCGAATACCGCGGCGGCGGCAGCACGACACACATCCACATCGATACCGGTAAACTTGCCACCAGCATCTGCATAGGAGAAGCCCGGCAGGCCGTCACTGATACCACATTGAACAAAACCTTTTTTCTTTATCGCATCCAGTGTGGTGCCTGCTTGTGCCTGCTGAGTAATGGCAACCAGCGAGGCGGCAGCGATCAGCGTAGAGAGCATCATCTTTTTCATAAAGCATCCTGTGTGGCGGGATCATGTTGTTATGTTTGCGCACTTTGGTGTGCGTTTTTCCTGTCTGTGGCGGTCAGCCATCCACGACTCTGCAAAGCTGATGCCAGGTTTGCAGAATCCTGAATTCGTATGAAAGAACGGTTAATAATCAGAAGCACCTGGAAAGTTTCGCTAATATGGCGCACCAAAAGGAAGCAATGCGAGTCGACCCGATCACATTTAGTGCAAATAGTTTCACTATATGAGAGCAGTGTGAGCGCTCGCTCAGGCAGAAATGTATGAAGAGAAGACGTTGCTTTTTTATGCGCAGGACGTCACATGCCCAGTAGTGACGGGCATAGGCAGCAAAGCTGGAGGCAGGACATTACTTAAATCAAATCAGATCGGACGAAAGCGAGGGGATGAAATATCACGCCAGCGATTGCAACTATAGTTACCATACGACAGGCAACTGTTTCACTCTCCCTGCCGTTACTTTGTGCGATGACGCACAAATAAAAACGCCAGCCCGAAGGCTGGCGTGATTAACAGACAGAACTAAAAATCAGTTCATGCCGTATTTTTTCAATTTCTTACGCAGCGTACCGCGGTTGATACCCATCATCAGGGCAGCACGGGTCTGGTTGCCACGGGTGTACTGCATCACCATGTCCAACAGAGGCTGCTCGACTTCAGCCAAAACCAGCTCATACAGGTCGCTCACATCCTGACCATTCAGTTGAGCAAAATAGTTCTTCAGTGCCTGTTTAACCGAATCACGCAAAGGTTTTTGAGTTACCTGATCCTGTGAGTTAACGGTAGAAACGGTCAGTACGTCAGAATTTACGCGTTGTTCGAACATAGTTCTTTCAGCTCTTTATTTCGTTACGCAAGATTTTCGAAGTATGCCTCCAACGCCTCCAGCTGTTCGCTGGCATCCTCTATGGCGTTGAATGTGCGCCGAAACTGGTCATTCGGGGCGTGCTCCTGCAGGTACCAGGAGACGTGCTTTCGCGCTATACGGTATCCCTTGCCTGAACCGTAAAAGTCGTGCAGCTCACGTATATGCGAAACAAGCAAGCGCTTGACCTCTGCCATCGGCAGCGGGGCAAGCAACTCCCCAGTGTCCAGATAATGCTGGATTTCCCGGAAGATCCACGGTCTTCCCTGAGCAGCGCGTCCTATCATCAGAGCATCGGCCCCTGTATAGTCGAGCACCGCTCTGGCTTTATGCGGGTCAGTTATGTCTCCATTCGCGATAATCGGAATGGAGACACTCTGCTTAACTGTCCGAATGCTGTCATATTCAGCTTCTCCGTTGAACAGGCAGGCACGAGTGCGACCATGTATCGTCAGAGCCTGTATACCGCAGCGTTCAGCCAATTGGGCAATCGCGACACAGTTCCTGTTTTCAGGATCCCAGCCAGTACGAATTTTCAGCGTAACCGGCACATTCACTGCATTAACCACTGCGGAGAGAATAGACTCCACCACGGCGGGATATTGCAGCAAGGCTGAACCCGCCATTTTGCGGTTAACCTTCTTGGCAGGGCATCCCATATTAATGTCGATGACCTGTGCACCAGCCTCAACATTAATGCGTGCAGCTTGCGCCATTTCACTGGGATCGCAACCGGCAATTTGCACGGCGCGAATGCCTGGCTCATCACTGTGAACCATACGTAATCGAGATTTGTCGCTAGCCCAGACTTCCGGGTTAGAAGACAGCATCTCAGAAACTGCCATGCCTGCACCCATTTCGTGACACAGCGTCCTGAACGGCCTGTCGGTAATACCGGCCATCGGTGCTGCAATCAGTCGATTTCTCAGCTGGAGGTTTCCAATACGCATGAAGTCAGAATGGCCATACTGTGTCTGCAAGGCGGCGTATATTACGCATTTTTGCAGGAAGATGAAAGGCCAAACTTTGAACAATCAGCAAGAAAGATCAATGAAATCCGGATGATGATCGGTGTTATTCATTAATAGTCTTAAATAACAATGATTTAGCTATTTATGCTGAAATTGTGAGCAAAAGTTTTTCCAGAAAAGTACGTCAATTCGCCAGATAAAAAACGTCACATGCCGTGATTAACGATACAAGCATCCATTTCAAATCGGGAAAGCCCGCAACTTACGCTACGGGCTGGCTGAATATTCTGTAAAGCCGCTTTGTTATGGCGACGGCGATATCAGCGCAAACGGACAAGCGCTAAAATCAGGATTTAATCCCGGTAATCCGGCACCACTCCTCTTTGACCGCAACCGGGTCGAGTGTGAACTCGCTGGCATAGGCCTCACAGACGCTCTCCGCCTGGCTCTCTAACACGCCCGAAAGACCCAGGTGACCGCCAGACTTCGGCAGTACCCTGATCAACGGTGCCAGTTCACGCAGCGGGCCTGCCAGGATATTGGCTACCACCACATCAGCCTGCAGATTGTCAGGTTGCTGGTGGGGCAGATAGAGCGACAGGCGATCGGAGACACCGTTGCGTTTAGCATTATCCCGGCTGGCCTGAATAGCCTGCGGATCGATATCAATGCCGATCGCCTGAGCCGCGCCCAGCTTCAGGGCGGCGATCGCCAGGATCCCGGATCCACAGCCGAAATCGATCACCGTTTTGCCTTCCAGATCCAGCCCATCAAGCCACGTCAGACAGAGCGAGGTGGTGGGATGCGTACCGGTGCCAAAGGCCAGACCGGGATCGAGCATGACGTTGACGGCATCAGGATCCGGCACATCACGCCAGCTCGGACAGATCCAGAGACGCTCGCCGAAGCGCATCGGGTGGAAGTTTTCCATCCATTCGCGCTCCCAGTCTTTATCTTCGATCTGTTCGATCCGGTGACGAAAACCGTCACCCAGCAGCGGATGCTGCGCCAGTTCGGCAGTAATCAGGGCCATATCTGTTTCTGCATCGAACAGGCCGATAACGTCGGTGTCGCCCCACAGGCGCGTTTCGCCTGGCAGCGGCTCATACACTGGCGTGTCGTTGGTATCCTGAAAGGTGACTGAAACCGCACCGATCTCCATCAGCGCATCGCTCAGCGTTTCCGCATGTTCACCTGAGCTGTTAATTTTGATTTGAATCCACGGCATAACGTCTCTCTTTCCGTCAATGTTGCGGCGCGTCGGCCACGTGCGGCGCGCGTCCAAACAGGTTGCCCACCAGAAATGCCAGCAGGCTTAAAAGCAGGGAGGGCACGATAGGGTGAAAACCCAGAATCTGCAGGTTAAGGCTCGCCATAAAAGCGTAGCAGCCTCCACCTGTTATCATGCCGGTGATGGCGCCTGCGGCATTGGCACGTTCCCAGTAGAGGCCCAGAACCAGCGGCCAGAGGAAAACCGCCTCCAGGCCGCCAAATGCCAGCAGGTTGAGCCAGATAATCATATCGGGCGGATTCCATGCCGCAATCAGCAGCAGGATACCCAGTGCGAAGGTAATGGTGCCAGATAACAGCCGCAGCCGTGACTCATTTTCCAGCTGCTGCGGGGCGACACGCAGGTAGAGATCTTTAATCAGTGTGGCTGAAGCCTGTAACAGCTGGGCATTGATTGTCGACATAATTGCGGCCATCGGGGCTGCCAGAAACAGTCCGGCCGCTAACGGTGGCAGAACAGTGATCATCAGCGTCGGAATGACGCTATCCGGCACGGTCAGATTCGGCAGTACCGCGCGGCCCAGCGCACCGGCCAGATGCATGCCCAGCATCAACACCACCACGACAATAGTGCCCAGAATAATGGCCCGATGGACGGCCTTACTGTCTTTATAAGAGATACAGCGCACCGCCGTATGCGGCAGGCCAATCACCCCAAAGCAGACCAGCACAACGAACGAACTGAGGAAGGTTGGCGTAATAATCTCGCCCGGCCCCTGTGGCGACAGCAGAGCCGGATCGATGTCATGCAGTTTCTGCACCGCCGTGCTCAGGCCACCTGCCTGATGAATCACTGCGAACAGCAACAGAAAAGTACCAATCAGCATTACAATGCCCTGCATGGCGTCATTGAGTACGCTGGCACGGAATCCACCGAAAGCGGTATAGAGCGCGATGGTGCCACCAAAAATCAGCAGGCCGGTGTCATACGGGATGCCAGCGGCGGTTTCGAGCAGCCGTGCACCACCGATAAACTGCACCGTCATGGCACCGATAAAGGCAATCAGCAGACTCAGACTCGCCAGCCAGATCAGCAGCGGGCTCTGATAGCGGGCATAGAGCATATCATTCAGCGTTACCGCATTATGCTTGCGTGCCAGAATGGCAAACTTTTTCCCCAGCACACCCAGCGAAAGCCAGACGGCGGGAACCTGCACCATCGCCAGCAATACCCAGCCCAGCCCATATTTGTAGGCGGCACCGGGACCCCCGATAAATGAGCTGGCGCTGATATAGGTGGTAGTGAGCGTCATCGCCAGTACGAATCCGCCCATGGAACGGCTGCCAAGGAAATATTCAGTCAGGAAGCTGCCTTCACGCTTTTTACGGACGGCAAATACCGACAGCGCGGCAATCAGCACCAGATAAATCAGTAACGGCAGGATAATTTCACTGTTCACTTTGATCCTCCAGCGGCATGTCGCGGAAAATCACACGCACCATCATCCAGCACAGAAAAATGAACAACAGGGGAGCAAACAGGCAGGAGAGTTCAAACCAGCGCGGCAGGCCGGTAATACCGATTTCACTGCCACCCAGCCAGGCAGAGAGCCCCCAGGCGGCGAGCCAGAGCAGTGTGAGGTAAAGCGACCAGCGCGCCTCTTTATGTGCCTGTATAAAACGAGCATCCATGATTCAACCTTAACGCCAGCGGCAAAAGAAAAAGGCCGGATTAACCGGCCTCAGACTGACTCAGCGTTGCGATTATTTCTCGTGCAAGCCGAGTTTTTTCTCCAGATAGTGGATATTGGTTCCACCGTGCTGGAAGTTTTCGTCGGACATGATTTTCATCTGCAGTTCAACGTTGGTTTTGATACCGTCGATGATCAGTTCCGCCAGCGCATTTTTCATGCGAGCGATAGCCACGTCACGCGTTTCGCCATAGGTGATCAGCTTGCCGATCATGGAGTCGTAATAAGGCGGTACGGTGTAGCCTGAGTAAATATGCGACTCCCAGCGCACGCCAAAACCGCCTGGCGCGTGGAAGCGGGTGATTTTACCCGGGCTTGGCAGGAAGGTGACTGGATCTTCAGCGTTGATACGGCACTCGACCGCATGTCCGCGAATGATCACATCTTCCTGTTTAATTGACAGTGGCTGACCGGCAGCAATACGCAGCTGCTCTTTGATCAGGTCCACACCGGTGATCATCTCGGTTACCGGATGTTCTACCTGAATACGGGTGTTCATCTCAATGAAGTAGAACTCACCGTTTTCGTACAGGAACTCAAAGGTACCTGCGCCGCGATAGCCAATCTCAATACAGGCCTGGGAACAGCGGTTGCCGATAAAGCGACGCTGTTCTTCTGTGATGCCTGGGCCTGGCGCTTCTTCGACAACTTTCTGGTGACGACGCTGCATGGAGCAGTCACGTTCGCCCAGATAGATCGCGTTGCCCTGACCGTCAGCCAGTACCTGAATCTCGATGTGGCGCGGATTCTCCAGATACTTCTCCATGTAGACCATGTCGTTGTTGAAAGCCGCTTTGGCTTCCGCTTTCGTCATGTTGATGGATTCTTCCAGATCTTTGTCGCCGCGCACTACGCGCATACCACGACCGCCGCCGCCGCCAGACGCTTTGATGATGACCGGATAACCGATGCGCTTGGCAAAGGCACGGTTTTTTTCCATATCATCCGTCAGCGAACCGTCAGAACCGGGTACGGTCGGGACGCCTGCTTTCTTCATCGCATTGATTGCAGAAACTTTGTCACCCATCAGGCGAATGGTATCTGCTTTCGGGCCGATAAAGATAAAGCCGGAGCGCTCAACCTGCTCAGCAAAATCGGCATTCTCAGAGAGGAAGCCGTAGCCAGGGTGAATCGCCACCGCGCCGGTGATCTCTGCTGCAGAGATCAGCGCCGGGATGTTGAGGTAACTTTTGACTGACTGCGCCGGGCCGATGCAGACGGTTTCGTCTGCCAGCAGCACGTGCTTCAGGTCACGATCCGCGCTTGAGTGTACCGCAACAGTCTTGATGCCCAGTTCTTTACAGGCACGCAGAATGCGCAGTGCGATCTCACCACGGTTAGCAATAACAATTTTATCCAGCATGATCTGCCCCGTTACTCGATGATAACCAGTGGCTCGTCAAATTCGACCGGCTGACCGCTTTCAACCAGGATAGCTTTCACCACGCCTGATTTGTCAGCTTCGATCTGGTTCATCATTTTCATAGCTTCGACGATGCACAGGGTATCGCCGGCATTCACTTTCTGGCCAACTTCCACAAAGGCTTTCGCATCCGGGCTCGGCGTACGGTAGAAGGTACCTACCATTGGTGAACGCACGATGTGACCGCTGATTTCAGCCGGTGCCGCTTCGGCAACGGCTGCAACAGGGGCAACGGCTGTCGCCAGAGCAGGCTGTTGAACCGGCGCAGCGTAAGCCTGCTGCATCATCGGGTAACCCACGTTTGCAGGTGCACGACTGATGCGAACGGACTCTTCACCTTCAGAGATTTCCAGCTCAGAAATGCCAGACTCTTCAACCAGTTCGATCAGTTTTTTAATTTTACGAATATCCATGAGTGGGGTTCCGTACTCAGTTTGATTAATTAGTTTGAGACAGGCGTTTTACTGCCGTTTGTAAAGCCCATGTGTAGCCGTCAGCGCCAAGCCCACAGATCACGCCAGCAGAAACATCAGAAAGATAGGAGTGATGACGGAAGGGCTCGCGGGCATGCACATTTGAGAGATGAACCTCGATAAACGGTATTTCTACCGCCAGCAGGGCATCACGCAGTGCGACACTGGTATGGGTAAACGCTGCAGGATTAATGATGATATAATCCACATTGCCTTTGGCCTCATGAATGCGATCAATCAGCTGAAATTCAGCATTGGTTTGCAGGTGGCTCAATTCCACATTCAACTGGTCTGCCTGACGCGTCAAATCATCAACGATCTGACTCAGCGTGGAATGACCATACTTCTCAGGTTCACGTGTTCCCAACAGATTCAGGTTGGGCCCGTTTAAAAGCAGAATATGTAATTTATGCGCCATCGTGCTGCCATCTCCCGCAATCATTGAGGCATCGCGTAAAATACCTTGCGAATCTTCATTTGTCACCTTTCAGGCTGAAAAAGAAGACCCGACGAGCAATAAAGCCGGGTATTATATCCGTTTCGTGTCATTTCGCAGCAAAATACTGGTCTTATCTGCGAAGATGATCGGATGTGGCCTGCGGGCCACATCTTTTATCAGAAAACAGCAGAGGAAAACAACGGGTGAAGTGCTAGCGGGGCCACCATTTGAGAAATTTTTTGTAACGCCAGGCTAACAGCAATGCAGCAAGGAGGGCATAGATAAGTGGCTGCGGGGACACGGTTTTTACCGACCAGATATAGTGAATCGGTACCAGAATCGCCACAAGATAGACCGCGTTGTGCAGGGTTTGCCAGCGTTTACCAAGCCTGCGCTGAGCGCGCTGAAACGACGTTACCGCCAGAGCCAGTAATATCAGCCAGCTGATAATTCCCAGTGTCAGATAGGGCCGGGAGATGAGTTCGCTGCCCAGCAGACGCAGATTATCCACGCCCAATTCCAGCAGGTAGTAGCTCAGCAGGTGGAGAGAGGCCCAGACAAACGTCCAGACGCCGAGCAGGCGCCGGGTGCGGATTAATAACGGCTGCCTGCCGTAGCGTGCCAGTGGTGAAACCAGCAGCGTACCCAGCAGCAGCTTCAGCGCCATGCGGCCGGTAAAATGCTGAATATCTTTTGCCGGGTCCGCACTCAGACCACCCTGCATCGCGGCAAGCACCAGATAGACCAGCGGCAACAGGGCTGCCAGGTGCAGAATCACCTTGAGCCACATGATCTGTTTTATCGACAGGCGCACCACCTAATAATTCTCCCGTAAATCCATGCCGCGGTAGAGCGACGCCACCTGTTCGGCATAGCCGTTAAACAGTAGCGTTGGCTGACGTTCGACCTTCAGACTGCCGCCTGGGCCAATAAACCGCTCTGTCGCCTGTGACCAACGTGGATGATTAACGTGGGGATTCACATTGGCATAAAAACCATACTCGTCGGCGGCAATCTGGTTCCAGGTGGTTGGCGGCTGTTTGTCGGTCAGCGTGATTTTGACGATCGACTTAATGCCTTTAAAGCCATATTTCCACGGCACCGTCAGACGAATCGGCGCGCCATTCTGCGGCGGCAGCGCTTTGCCATAGACACCGGTGGTCAGTATGGTTAGCGGATGCATTGCTTCATCCAGACGCAAACCTTCGACATAGGGATAATTGAGGCCACCGCCAATAAAGCGATCCTTCTGGCCCGGCATCTGCTCGGGATCGTAGAGCGTCTGAAAGGCAACAAAGCGCGCTTTGCTGGTGGGTTCCGCCAGCGAGAGAAGTTTATTCAGCTCGAAGCCTACCCAGGGCACCACCATCGACCAGGCCTCCACGCAGCGCATGCGATAAATTCGCTGCTCCATAGCAAAGCGTTTGAAGATGTCATCCATATCCAGGGTTACGGGCTTCGACACTTCGCCATCAATGGTCAGTTTCCAGGGCTCTGTTTTCAATGTTCCGGCATTGGCAGCCGGATCGGCCTTATCCAGCCCGAACTCGTAGAAATTGTTGTAGCCAGAAACTTTATCCGCAGGCGTCAGCGTCAGATCGGCCTGATATTGCGCCGGTTTGGTGAAGTCGAGCGGCCGGCCTGCTGGGGCAGGTGGGCGATCGTTGCCTTTGAACCAGCTGAGGATATCGGCATTTGCCACGCCCGGCATACCCATCGCCGCAGCGCTCAGTCCCAGTGTTTTCAGCACCTGGCGGCGCTTCATATTAAATATGCTTTCCGGCGTTACGTCGGCTTCGGTCAGACAGGGTATGCGTTTCATGGGGCTTCTCCAGACAGGATGTCATCAACCAGCATGATGACTATCGCTGATATCAGCCAGTTTCGCCCTGAAAATGTGAAATTTCCTGGCTGGCCTGCGCGATGAGAATGCGCTGAAAAGTGTCGGGATCAACATCAGCAATCCTGTCCCGACGATATACTTCGGCTTCATGCGACTCGGCGCTGTCGGCAGCGGCAAATTATGCTATTTTGCTCGCGTTTTCGTCAGGCTGACGGTACAAAGTGGGGTGATCCGGTTATCACCGCAGCAATACAGGCACAGGGATGCGATTAACCACAAAATTATCTGCGTTTATTACCTTTTTAAGCCTGCTGGCGATGTCATTAATGCTGGCAGGCTGCGCATTCAGTGTTTTCTGGTTCAGTCATCAGCGGGTTGAACATCGGGCGCAGGTGCTGGCGACCGAGGTCGATCAGGCGATGTTCTCCGAGACGCCAGAACAGCTTCATAACTGGCTTACGCGCATGATGCCCATAATGAATGCCGAGCAGATTTCCCTTCATAACGGCAGGCAGACTTTCCTCACACTCTCCCGACACGAAAACCAGATGCTGGAAGACGAACCCAATCGTTTTATCCAGGTCGATGTGCCTTTGATGCATCAGACCGGTTTGCAGCTGCGGGTTGTCACCCTTGATCCTGCCAAAACCTGGCTGCGCTCATTCACCGGTACCTCTACGCTGGGCATTCTGTTTACGGCCATGCTGGTGATGAGTCTGCTGTTGCTGATGATGCATCGCTGGCTCAGCCGTCAGTGGCGTGGCATGGAGCATCTTGAAGTACGGGCAGAGGCGATTATCAACGGCGAACGCGGGGTCGTGCCGAAACGGGATGTGGATGAGTGGCCACCCAGAGCGAGTCGCGCGATGGATGTACTGCTGGCGGATCTTCAGGAAGCGGGCGAACAGCGTCTGCGTATCGACACGCTGATCCGCACCTTTGCCGCGCAGGATGGACGCACTGGCCTTAACAACCGGCTGTTCTTTGATAATCAGCTCGCGACCCTGCTGGAAGATCAGGAAGCTGTCGGTACCCACGGTGTAGTGATGATGGTGCGCCTGCCCGATCTGGACGCGCTGAAAGATTCACTGGAGCCGGCGCTGGTTGAGGAGTACCTGTTCAATTTCGTCAACATGCTCTCTACCTTTGTGCTGCGCTATCCCGGCGCCTTGCTGGCACGCTATTTTCGCAGTGATTTTGCTGTATTACTGCCGCATCGCAGTCTTAAAGAGGCAAACAGTATTGCCGATCAGCTGATCAATGCTGTTGATTCTCTGCCGCCGATGCGCCTGGTCAATCGCGATGATCTGATCCACATCGGTATCACCGCCTGGCACAGCGGGCAGACCGTCCTGCAGGTGATAGAAAATGCCGAAATGGCCACGCGACGTGCGGCACTGCTGGGGGGTAATAACTGGACTAATGGCGAAGGAAATCCTCAGGACGCCGGGCGGGGTAGCGTGCGCTGGCGAACCCTACTGGAGAACACGCTTAGTCGCGGCGGTCCGCGGCTGTACCATAAACCCACCGTGAATACCGAAGGCAAGGTACAGCATCGGGTCATGCTGACCCGCATCTTCGATGGCGATAAAGAGGTGCTGGCCGCAGAATATATGCCGCTGGTGCAGCAGCTCGGTATGGCTGATGGCTGGGATCGTCAGCTGGTCACGCGCATCGCGGCACTCTCTGAACTCTGGCCGGAAGAGACGCTGGTGATGCCGGTGACGATAACCTCTCTCCTGCAACGTTCATTTGTCCTCTGGCTGCAGAATATGCTGCTGCAGTGCCCCAAATCACAAAGAAAACGATTTTTATTTGAACTTGCCGAGGCAGATGTCTGTCAACACATCGACCATTTAACGCCAGTATTCCGTGCACTTAAGGCTTTTGGCTGTCGGGTAGCGGTAAATCAGGCGGGTTTAACCGTCGTCAGCAGCGCCTATATACGACACCTGCCGCTGGAACTGATCAAGCTTGATGCGGGTCTGGTGCGCAACATTGAACGGCGGACCGCCAATCAGCTGTTTGTACAGAGTCTGCTGGAGGTCTGTAAGTCCACGGGTATTCAGGTGTTTGCTACCGGTGTCCGCACTAAAGCGGAGTGGCAGACATTAGTGGCGCTAGGTGTGGCAGGCGGGCAGGGCGACTTTTTTGCCCCTTCGCTTCCGGTTAACAGTAACGTGAAGAAGTATTCCCAACGTTACCGTATTTAATGATTTGCTGTCGTAATGACAGAAATTGACGGTTTTTTTTAATGTTAAGCCGCATCTGAACCCATAACCATCGTGCCGGAAATGTTAAATTTTATGTCGGGCATGGCAAGCGGAAATCACGGCAAATGCAGCACTGATGGCGTCTGGTCGCCATTCTGCTGCTACGGATCGCGGGTTCAGATGACTTAAACGCAATCAGGCGTCTTTTTTCACCGAAGCAGAACGTTTTTGCGCCTTGTGGCAGCTTCGTGTGGTTGGTAAAGTAAGCGGATTTTATTTTCCGCCCCCAGCTTGCAGGATTATCCCTTAGTATGTTTAAAAAATTTCGTGGCATGTTTTCCAACGACTTGTCCATTGACCTGGGTACCGCGAATACCCTGATTTACGTAAAAGGACAGGGCATCGTGCTGAACGAGCCTTCCGTGGTTGCTATTCGTCAGGACCGTGCCGGTTCACCGAAAAGCGTCGCGGCCGTAGGTCATGACGCCAAACAGATGCTCGGCCGTACGCCAGGCAATATTGCCGCTATCCGTCCGATGAAAGATGGCGTTATCGCTGACTTTTTCGTGACCGAAAAGATGCTGCAACACTTCATCAAGCAGGTTCACAGCAACAGCTTTATGCGTCCCAGCCCACGTGTGCTGGTCTGCGTACCCGTCGGGGCTACGCAGGTAGAACGTCGTGCGATTCGTGAATCCGCTCAGGGCGCCGGCGCGCGTGAAGTCTTTCTGATTGAAGAGCCGATGGCTGCAGCAATCGGGGCAGGTCTGCCCGTTTCTGAAGCGACCGGTTCAATGGTCGTTGATATCGGTGGTGGTACTACCGAAGTAGCGGTGATCTCCCTGAACGGTGTGGTCTACTCCTCATCCGTACGTATTGGCGGCGATCGTTTCGATGAAGCTATTATTAATTATGTGCGTCGTAACTACGGTTCACTGATCGGTGAAGCGACCGCAGAACGTATTAAGCATGAGATCGGTTCAGCCTATCCGGGTGATGAAGTCCGTGAAATTGAAGTGCGTGGCCGTAACCTGGCAGAAGGTGTACCGCGCGGCTTCACGCTGAACTCCAACGAAATTCTGGAAGCGCTGCAGGAGCCGTTAACCGGCATCGTCAGCGCGGTGATGGTTGCTCTTGAGCAGTGTCCGCCTGAGCTGGCCTCCGATATCTCAGAGCGCGGTATGGTGCTGACCGGTGGTGGTGCATTACTGCGCAACCTGGATCGCCTGCTGATGGAAGAGACGGGTATTCCGGTTGTTGTTGCTGAAGATCCGCTGACCTGTGTGGCGCGCGGTGGCGGCAAGGCGTTGGAAATGATCGACATGCATGGCGGCGATTTGTTCAGCGAAGAATAATTGCCTCAACCGGCTGAGAACGCAATGATCATGCGAGGGAGTGGCATGTGAACCGGCGAAATCTGTGCCGGTACAGTGCGTTCAGCCCAGGGAAGCACGGTGTTTTGCCGTCGCTTCCTCTCCTGTTGTCGAGGATCACGCAGATTATATGAAGCCGATTTTTAGCAGGGGACCTTCCCTGCAGTTGCGTCTTTTCCTGGCGGTCATTGTGGCAATTGCCATTATCATTGCCGACAGCCGTGTGAGCTCTTTCACCCAAATACGCAACTATCTGGATACGTCGGTCAGTCCGTTTTACTTCCTGGCTAATGGGCCACGTCAGCTGCTGGATGGCGTGTCGGAGTCGCTGGCGTCGCGTCAGCAGCTGGAGCAGGAAAATAAAGCGTTACGTCGTGAGCTCTTCCTGAAAAACAGTAACCTGCTAATGCTGGGGCAATATAAGCAGGAAAACGCACGCCTGCGTGAACTGCTGGGTTCACCGCTGCGTCAGGATGAGCAAAAGATGGTGACGCAGGTGATCTCCACCGGCACCGATCCTTACACCGACCAGGTGGTGATCGACAAAGGCAGCGTTAACGGTGTCTATGAGGGTCAGCCGGTCATCAGTGATAAAGGCGTGGTCGGTCAGGTTATCGCCGTCGGACAGCTCACCAGCCGTGTTCTACTGATCTGCGATGCGTCACATGCGCTGCCTATTCAGGTGCTGCGTAATGACATTCGTGTGATTGCCGCGGGTAACGGCTGTACTGAAGATCTCCAGCTTGAGCATCTGCCGGGTAATACGGACATTCGGGTCGGCGATGTGCTGGTGACGTCAGGTATCGGTGGTCGTTTCCCTGAGGGTTATCCAGTGGGCGTGGTCTCCTCTGTGAAAGTGGATACTCAGCGCGCTTACACGGTGATTCAGGCGCATCCGACCGCGGGTCTGCAGCGTCTGCGTTATCTGCTGCTGCTGTGGGGCGCAGATCGTAATGGCGATATGCCGCTGCCGCAGGATGAGGTTCATCGCGTTGCGAATGAGCGTCTGATGCAGATGATGCCGCAGGTCTTACCGCCTGCGGGTGAAATGGGTCCGCCTGCACCCACCGTACAGATGGGGCCGCCTGCTCCATCAACAGGCAGCAGTGGCAGTAGCGGACAGAGCAACTCCTCGCGTTCACGCGGGGGGCAGCCTTGAGTCGATATCGCAGCCAGGGACGTTGGGTCATCTGGCTCTCTTTCCTGGTCGCGTTAGTCCTGCAGATCATGCCATGGCCGGATGAAATTTATATGTTCCGGCCTTCATGGCTGCTGCTCATCCTTATCTACTGGGTTCTCGCACTGCCGCATCGGGTCAACGTCGGCAGCGGATTTATGCTGGGTGCTATCATGGATCTGATTGCCGGATCCACGCTGGGCGTACGTGCGCTGGCACTCAGTATCATCGCCTACCTGATAGCCTTTAAGTTCCAGTTATTCCGCAACTTAGCGTTGTGGCAGCAAGCGTTAATGGTTATGGTGCTGTCACTGGCGATGGATGTAATTGTCTTCTGGGCTGAATTCCTGGTAATCAACGTTTCATTCCGACCTGAAATTTTCTGGAGCAGTGTCGTCGACGGTATTCTCTGGCCCTGGCTATTCTTACTTATGAGAAAAATTCGTCGTCAGTTCGCTGTTCAATAAGGAAATTTATGGTAACCCTCTATCTTGCTTCCGGTTCACCGCGTCGTCGTGAGCTGTTAACTCAACTTGGCCTGACATTTGAGCGCATCGTGACTGACGTTGAAGAACAGCGTCAGCCGAATGAAGCGGCTGAGAGCTATGTCCGCCGTCTGGCTAATGACAAAGCGCAGGCGGGCGTAAAACTGGCCGCGCAGGATCTGCCGGTGCTGGGCGCAGATACGATTGTCGTGCTGAATGGTGACGTGCTGGAAAAACCGCGCGATGCCGCCGATGCCCACGCGATGCTGCGTAAACTCTCCGGTCATACGCATCAGGTCATGACGGCAGTGGCGCTGGCCGACAGCCAGCAGGCGCTGGATTGCATCGTGACGACTGATGTGACATTCCGCACCTTAACTGAGAGCGACATCGACGACTATATCGCGACCGGTGAGCCAATGGATAAAGCGGGTGCATACGGTATTCAGGGCAGGGGAGGAAACTTTGTCCGCAAAATTAATGGAAGTTATCATGCAGTGGTCGGATTACCGTTAGTTGAGACAGCGGAGCTGCTCAGCCATTTCCAGTCACTGCGTGCCGTAAGGGGTCAACATGACGGCTGAATTACTGGTTAACGTCACGCCTTCTGAAACACGCGTTGCCTACATTGATGGCGGCATCCTTCAGGAAATCCATATTGAGCGTGAAGCGCGGCGCGGCATTGTTGGCAATATTTACAAAGGACGGGTAAGCCGTGTTCTGCCCGGCATGCAGGCCGCCTTTGTCGATATCGGCCTGGAAAAAGCCGCCTTTCTGCACGCTTCTGACATCATGCCGCATACGGAATGTGTGGCGGGCGACGAAAAGAAAAATTTCATCGTGCGCGATATCGCCGAGCTGGTGCGTCAGGGACAGGATCTGGTGGTTCAGGTGGTCAAGGATCCGCTGGGCACCAAAGGTGCCCGACTGACCACCGACATTACCCTGCCTTCGCGTTACCTGGTCTTTATGCCTGGCGCATCGCACGTCGGTGTCTCTCAGCGCATCGAGAGTGAGAAAGAGCGCGATCGGCTTAAAGCGGTGGTGGCGGATTACTGCGACGATCTGGGCGGTTTTATCATCCGCACCGCCGCAGAAGGGATCGGCGAAGAGGAGCTGGCGCAGGACGCGGCTTTTCTCAAACGTCTCTGGACCAAAGTCAGCGAGCGTAAAAAGCGCAACCAGACCCGCTGTCTGCTCTATGGCGAGCTGGCCCTGGCGCAGCGTATCCTGCGTGATTTCGCGGGCGCAGCGCTGGATCGCATTCGGGTCGACTCGCGTCTGACCTGCGACATGCTGGTGGAATTTACCGGCGAATATATTCCGGAGATGGCCGGTAAACTGGAGCTCTACAACGGTAAACAGCCTATTTTTGACCTGTTTGACGTTGAAAATGAGATTCAGCGCTCGCTGGATCGCAAAGTTGAACTAAAGTCAGGCGGATATCTGATCATCGATCAGACCGAAGCGATGACGACTATCGATATTAATACCGGTGCATTTGTTGGGCATCGCAATCTCGATGAGACGATATTCAACACCAATGTTGAAGCCACTCAGGCGATTGCGCGTCAGCTGCGACTGCGTAATCTGGGCGGTATCATCATTATCGACTTCATCGACATGAGCAATGAAGACCATCGACGCCGGGTACTGCATTCACTGGAAAGCGCGCTCAGTAAAGATCGGGTTAAAACCGGGATCAATGGTTTCTCGGCGCTGGGTCTGGTGGAGATGACGCGTAAGCGTACCCGTGAAAGCATTGAGCATGTCCTGTGCCAGGATTGCCCGGTCTGCAAAGGGCGCGGCACGCTGAAAACGGTTGAAACGGTCTGCTATGAAATCATGCGTGAGATTGTGCGGGTTCATCACGCTTATGATTCTGACCGTTTCCTGGTCTATGTTTCACCAACGGTCGGTGAGGCGCTAAAAACCGACGAGTCTCATGCGCTGGCTGAAGTGGAAATCTTTGTGGGTAAGCAGGTGAAAGTTCATGTTGAAGCGCTCTACACTCAGGAGCAGTTCGACGTGGTAATGATGTAACGTCAGCCCGTAATCGGGCTGAATAAACGCCCTTGTTTGGGATAAAATGCGTATCTTTAACGCTTTTATTCGAAGACGGTCGGGTATGAGAACCAACTATCCGTCGTTTACGGAACACAAGGAGAGGCGTGAGTGAGGCAGTTGCCGAGGATTTTGTTACTGCTGGTCGCGGCAATCATCGTGATTGTCGCGCTGCTGGTCAGCGGATTGCGTCTGGTGATGCCGCATCTCGACAGCTATCGCAACAACCTTCTGCAATTCATCTCCGACAAAACGGATGTGCCGGTCAACGCCAGCCAGTTACAGGGTAAATGGGAGAATTTCGGCCCAACCCTGCAGGTTCGTGACCTCAGCGTCGATCTGCATGAAAACGGCAAACTCACGATTAAACGTATCAATCTGGCGCTCGACGTCTGGCAGTCTCTGCTGCACTGGCGCTGGCAGTTCCGCGATCTGACCTTCTGGCAGCTGCACCTCGACACGAATCGCCCCTTACTCGACAACGACAAAGAGAAAAACAGTTTCCGTCCGGCGCAGATTAACGAACTTTTCCTGCGTCAGTTTGACCACTTTGACCTGCGCGACAGCACTATTCGTTTCCGTACGCCTTCCGGCCAGCATGCTGAGCTGGCGATCCCCCGACTCACCTGGGTCAATGAAGATAACCGCCATCGCGCCGAAGGCGAAGTCAGTCTGTCGAGCTTTACCGGTCAGCACGGCGTGGTTCAGGTGCGGCTCGACCTTAACGACAGCAACGGTTTACTTAATGACGGCCGCATCTGGATGCAGGCCGACGATGTCGACATGCGTCCATGGCTGGGCCGCTGGGTGCGCGACAATACCCGGCTGGACAGCGCCCGCTTCAGCCTGGCGGCCTGGGTTAACCTGCGTGATGGCGACATCTATGCTGGCGATCTGCTGCTGCGCAAGGGCGGCGCCAGCTGGCAGGGCGAAACCGGACGACACCGCATAGAAGTCGATGGGCTGACCGCGCATCTGTCACGCTTCCAGAATGGCTGGGTGGTCAATGTGCCGCAGACGCGGCTCAGTACTGACGGCGAGGCCTGGCCTGCCGGTCACTTCTCGCTGCTATGGCGTCCTGAAGATAAGCAGTTGCTGGGGCCGGATGGTCAGCAGGAAGTGCGGGTGCGCGCCACACAGCTGGTGCTGAGTCATATTGCGCCGATCGTTCCGTTATTTGCGCCGCTCTCTCCGACGCTGTTTGAAAACTGGCAGACGCTGCAGCCGCAGGGCACCATCGATGGCCTGGCGCTGGATATTCCATTACAGCAGCCTGAAAAAACCCGCTTACAGGTGAAGTGGCGTGATTTCAGCTGGCAGCACTGGAAACTGTTGCCGGGCATCAGTCACCTGAGTGGAGAAGCACGCGGCAGCCTGAGCCATGGTCAGGTCAGTGTGGATATGGGCGCGGCAACCGTCCCCTATGGCGACATGTTCCAGGCACCCTTAGAGATTAAGCGGGTGACCGGGGCACTGCGCTGGCTTAAAGATGAACATGGCCTGACGCTGGCGGGTGAAAACCTTGACCTCGAAGCGCGCTCACTCTGGGCGCGCGGCGACTTCAGCTACCAGCAGAATAGCGGCGGCGAGCCCCGTCTGGATATTCTGGCGGGTATCCGGCTTACCGATGCGGGCGATGCCTGGCGCTACTTCCCGGTGCCGCTGATGGGTAACAGCCTGACGCACTATCTGAGTGGGGCGGTGAAGGGTGGCAGGGTGGACAACGCCACGCTGCTGTTTGCCGGTAACCCGGCGCTGTTCCCTTTCAAGCACAATGATGGCATGTTCCAGGTCTGGGTGCCGCTTCGCCAGGCGACCTATGCATTTCAGCCCAAATGGCCGGCGCTGAGCAATCTCGATGTCGACCTCAATTTCCTGAACGACGGTCTGTGGATGAAAGCGCCAGTGGCCAGACTGGGCGAAGTAGATGCTCGCAACGTCACGGCGGTGATCCCTGACTACCTGAAAGAAAAACTGATCATCGACGGGGATATCAGTGGTGAAGGCCAGCAGATCGCTGACTATTTCGATCAGACGCCGCTTAAGCCGTCACTGGGTGCCGCGCTGGAGCAACTGGAAATTAAAGGCCGTGTCGGTGGTCATCTGAATCTGGATATTCCACTGGATGGAGAGCAGGTCCACGCCCGCGGCAATGTCGATCTCAATAACAATTCGCTGTTTATCAAACCGTTAAAAACCACCATCAACAATCTTTCTGGCCGCTTCCGTTATGACAACGGCAATCTGGCCAGTGAGGACCTGCGGGCGAACTGGTTTGGGCAGCCGATGGGCGTCCGTTTCAGCACCCGGGAGAATCCGGATGACTTTGGCGTTAACGTCAAACTTCAGGGCGACTGGCAACCCGCGAAAATCAGCCAGGTTCCGGCAGCTGTCAGCAAGCAGCTCGGCGGGCATCTGCCGTGGCAGGGGGACGTCAATATTACGCTGCCGCATCATGGCGGGGCACGTTATGACGTGACGCTGAACGGTAATGCCAAAGAAGTAAGCAGTCACTTACCTGCACCACTCGATAAAAAAGCCGGTGAGGCGATGCCAGTTGCCATTCAGGCCAGCGGCGACCTGAACCATTTCGATCTCAGCGGCAGCGTCGATGCAAACCACCGTTTTAACAGCCGCTGGTTGCTGGAGCCGACGCTGCGCGTTGATCGTGGCATCTGGCTGAATGATGCACAGAAAACGCCTGCGCTACCTGATCATGAGGGCATGGTACTGAATCTGCCCGCGCTGGATGGTGAGGCCTGGGTAGCGATGATGGCTGCAGGCGGCTCTGCGGGAGCGGGTGTGTCGGGCGGCGGGAGCGACTTCCAGACCGGTGGCGTTACACTGCCGGGTAACATTACGCTGCGCAGTCCTGCGGTTACGCTGGCCGGACAGCAATGGCATGAGGTTGAGGCGACGCTGGCACAAAGTTCAGGTGGCCGAGGTCAGGTCAGCGTCAATGCGAAAGAGCTGCGCGGTGAACTGGCGATGGCCCCCAGAGCGCCATGGCAGGTGAACCTCGATTACCTCTACTACAATCCGCAATGGGAAAACGAGGCAGGCAAGGGCGGCAAAGCGTCTTCTCAGCAAACCACAAACATTAACTTCAGTCAGTGGCCCGCCTTACAGCTGCGCTGTAAAGAGTGCTGGGTACTGGGCCAGAAATATGGTCAGGTCTCCGCGATGCTGCAGCCTAAAGGAGATACGTTAGCGCTTACTAACGGAAAAGTGGATACCGGCAGCTCGCAGCTTAAAATTAACGGTGAGTGGGTTAATCGCGCGGACGACCAGCGCACCTCGCTGAAGGGCACGCTTAAGGGGCCGAATATTAATAATGCGACCAACTGGTTTGGCGTGAATACCCCGCTGCGCGATGCGCCTTTTGATATTGCTTACGACCTGCACTGGCGCTCTGCACCGTGGCAGCCCTCGGCAGAGACGCTGAGCGGCACCCTTAAGACCCACTTTGGCAAAGGCCAGATCGCGGATGTGAACACCGGCACGGCGGGAAAAATCCTGCGACTGGTGAGCTTCGATGCGCTGCTGCGCAAGCTGCGCTTCGACTTCAGCGACACCTTTACCAACTCGTTCTATTTCGATTCGATTAACGGCACGGCCTGGATCGAAAACGGCGTTATGCGCACCGATAACCTGCTGGTGGATGGACTGGAAGCAGACATCGCCATGCAGGGCAATCTCGACCTGGTGAAACGTCAGATAGATATGGAAGCGGTGGTTGCGCCTGAGATCTCTGCCTCTGTCGGCGTAGCGACTGCCTTTGCCATTAATCCGGTGATTGGCGCGGCGGTATTTGCCGCCAGTAAAGTTCTGGGACCCCTGTGGAACAAGATATCGCTGCTGCGTTATCACATCAGTGGCCCGCTGGATAAACCGGAAATCAATGAAGTGCTGCGTAAACCGCGTGAAACAGACAACAAGTGAATTTGACGCCGTACCGGAATTACCGCAGGCTATGATTATCTGAGCACATAATGAGTGAGAAACGATGACTCTGAACCTGGTAAGTGAGCAGTTACTGACTGCTAACGGCATTAATCAGCAGGACCTATTTTCCCTGTTAGGGCAGCTTTCAGAACGTCGTCTGGATTATGCCGATCTCTATTTTCAGTCCAGCTTTCACGAATCCTGGGTGCTGGAAGACAAAATCATTAAAGATGGCTCATACCATATCGATCAGGGCGTCGGCGTGCGCGCGGTCAGCGGTGAGAAAACCGGCTTCGCCTATGCCGACCAGATTACGCTGAATGCGCTGCGTCTTTCCTCTGAAGCGGCTCGCAGCATTGTACGCGAACAGGGAAACGGCAAGGCCCATACGCTTTCTGCCGTGATGAACCGTTCGCTCTATTCGGCGGTCGATCCGCTGAGCAGCCTGACGCGTGAAGACAAAATTGCCCTGCTGCATCGCGTCGATAAAGTCGCCCGTGCGGCTGATCCGCGCGTGCAGGAAGTCAATGCCAGCCTGACCGGTGTTTACGAGCAGGTGCTGGTGGCGGCCACTGATGGCACGCTGGCGGCAGACGTTCGTCCGCTGGTTCGCCTCTCTATCAGCGTCCAGGTTGAAGATCAGGGCAAGCGTGAGCGCGGCGCAAGCGGCGGCGGTGCACGTACCGGCTATGCGTTCTTCCTTGAAGATGAAAATGGCGACGTACGTGCTGATGCATGGGCGCGTGAAGCGGTGCGTATGGCGCTGGTTAACCTCTCAGCCGTGGCGGCACCTGCTGGCGCGTTGCCGGTGGTGCTGGGTGCTGGCTGGCCTGGTGTGCTGCTGCATGAGGCAGTCGGTCATGGTCTGGAAGGCGACTTCAACCGCCGTGGCACCTCGGTGTTCAGCGGTAAAATCGGTCAGCAGGTTGCCTCTGAACTCTGTACCGTGGTGGATGACGGCACCCTCGAAGGTCTGCGCGGCTCACTGGCGGTCGATGATGAAGGCGTTCCCGGTCAGTACAACATGCTGATTGAGAACGGCGTGCTGAAAGGCTACATGCAGGACAAGCTGAATGCGCGACTGATGGGCGTCAGCCCGACCGGTAACGGACGCCGTGAATCCTACGCGCATCTGCCGATGCCGCGCATGACCAACACCTATATGCTGGCAGGCAAATCATCGCCGCAGGATATTATTGAGAGCGTTGAGTACGGCATCTATGCGCCGAACTTTGGTGGCGGTCAGGTGGATATCACCTCCGGCAAATTTGTCTTCTCCACCTCAGAGGCTTATCTGATTGAGAAGGGCAAAATCACCAAACCAGTTAAAGGCGCGACGCTGATTGGCTCCGGCATTGAAGCGATGCAGCAGATCTCAATGGTGGGTAATGACCTGGCGCTGGATAAAGGTGTCGGCGTCTGCGGTAAAGAGGGCCAGAGCCTGCCGGTCGGTGTCGGTCAGCCGACCCTGAAGCTGGATAAACTGACCATCGGCGGCACCGCCTGATGTGACCTCAACAACCCGCCGCCCGGCGGGTTGTTAGCTTTTACGGTGCTGCTGATACTGTTCAGCCACCTGTTCAAAATAGTCGGTCAGATAATCGATGCAGACCTGCACCTTCAGCGGCAGTTTATCCTTCTCGGTATAGAGCGCATACACCGGACGCGGGTCGGACTGATAGTGCGGAAACAGAATATCGATCTCGCCTGCGGTGATCTCATCAATCACCCACATCATCGGCACATAGGCGATGCCATTGCCCGACTTGAGCCAGCGAATCAGCGTCAGCGAATCGTTGGTCACGAAACGCCCCTGTGGCGCGAGGCGGGTGACTAAGCCTTCTGGCGCAATCAGCTCAAAATTGTTGTCGGGCCGTACGCTATATTCCAGCCAGGAAAAATTATCGATATCGCCCGGCTTCTCCGGCGTGCCGTGCTGGGCCAGATAGCTTTTTGCGGCGCACACCACCATCGGCATCGCGCCAAGACGACGCGAAAAGAGGCTGGAATCTTTTAATGCGCCCACCCGAATCACCAGATCCAGACCATCCGCAATCAAATCCGGGGCCGGAACGCCAGTAACCAGATTCACACTTAGCCCCGGATACTCCCGCAGCATATTGCTGGTCATACCGGCTAACACATTCTGCGCCATGGTCGAGGAGCTGCCAATCCGCAACACGCCAATCGGCGTATTGTTAAATGCGTAGAGCTGTTCATGCACCTGCGTCGCTTCCGCCAGCATACGGCGGCAGCCCTGATAATAGATTTTACCCGCTTCGGTCAGCCCGATACTGCGGGTACTGCGATTCAGCAGCTTAACCTGCAATGCATCCTCCAGTTTCGCGACGATCTGGCTGATGGATGAGACGCTCAGATGGAGCTGACGCGCCGCAGCAGTAAACGAACCGAGTTCGACCACTCTGGCGAAGACAGACATACCTTTCAGTCGTTCCATTATTTACTCTGGCTTAAAAGTGATTTAGATCACATTCTGTAGAAAACTTATAGTCAGGCGCGTTATTATAAGCGCGCCGGGGTATTTCCCGGTGATTCTTCATTGCCTTAAACTCTTCGATGATACGCTATTATTAAGCCAGCTGCGGTTCGGATAGCGCTGCCAGAGGGTTTTCCTGCAACATCTGAAAGGGCAACGAAGTATCCCGGCAAGGTCGAACTAAGGATTTGTGATGAGTGTGCTTCCGGTATTTGTCATGTTTGGGCTCTCTTTTCCGCCCGTTTTCATCGAATTGATTATTTCACTGATGCTGTTCTGGTTAGTGAAACGCGTGCTGACGCCGAGCGGCATCTACGATCTTGTCTGGCATCCGGCACTTTTTAATACAGCGCTTTACTGCTGTGTGTTTTACCTTGTCTCCCGTTTATTAGTCTGAGGTTGAAGTGAAAGCACTCATAAGAAAAATCGCGCGCTACGCGATCACTATTCTGCTGGTCATCATCGCAGTGGTTATCATCTTCCGCGCCTGGGTGTTCTATACCGAATCACCCTGGACTCGTGATGCACGTTTTGCAGCTGACGTGGTGGCGATCTCGCCTGACGTCACTGGCCTGATTACTGAGGTCCCGGTACACGACAACCAGCTGGTGAAGAAGGGCGATACGCTGTTTGTGGTTGACCGCCCTCGCTATCAGAAGGCGCTCGATCAGGCACAGGCGGATGTTGAATATTACCAGGCCCTGGTGAGTGAGAAACGTCGCGAAGCCGGCCGCCGTAATCAGCTTGGTACCTCTGCAATGTCGCGCGAGGCGATCGAGCAATCTAACAACGATCTGCAAACCAGCGAGCATCAGCTGGCAAAATCGGTGGCGACGCGCGATCTGGCGAAGATCGATCTTGAGCGCACCACCGTGAAAGCGCCATCCGATGGCTGGGTCACCAACCTCAACGTCTATCAGGGCGAATTTATTACCCGTGGTTCTGTGGCGGTGGCGCTGGTTCAGCAGCACTCTTTCTATGTGCTGGCTTACCTGGAAGAGACCAAACTGCACGGCGTTGAGAAGGGCTTCCGCGCGGAAGTGACGCCACTTGGCAGCAACATTGTGCTGCGTGGCACCGTCGACAGCGTCGCGGCGGGCGTCACCAACAGCAGCAGCTCGGTCGACAGTAAAGGCATGGCAACGGTAGATTCCAATCTGGAGTGGGTCCGTCTGGCACAGCGTGTGCCGGTGCGCATCCGGCTTGATCAGCAGCCCGGTAATCGCTTCCCGGCGGGAACCACCGCGACCGTGGTGATTACCGGTCAGGCCGATCGCCAGCCTGAACAGGTTTCACCCATGATCCGACTGTTCAATCGCCTGCGTGAGTTTGGTTAAGAGGGCGATATGATCGAGTTCCTGCGTTTCCCGGTAAAGCTGACCTTCGCGCTGGTGTTAGCGCTGATGGTAGGGTTTCACTTTAACCTTGAAACACCACGCTGGGCAGTCATGACCGCCGGGATCGTGGCGGGCGGCACCGCGTTTGCAGCGGGTGGCGATCCCTATTCCGGCGCACTGCGCTATCGCGGCGTTTTACGTATTATCGGGACATTCATCGGCTGTATCGCTGCACTCGCCATCATGATCGCCACCGTGCGTGCGCCGGTTGTGATGCTGCTGCTGTGCTGCATCTGGGCAGGGCTTTGCGTCTGGCTCTCTTCGCTGATTAAGGTAGAAAACTCCTATGCGCTGGGACTGGCGGGCTATACCGCGCTGATTATTGTGGTGACGGCTAACGCCAGCGGCGGTCTGACGCTGGTGCCGCAATATGCGGTTGAGCGCTGCAGTGAAATCGTACTCGGTATTCTGTGCGCTATTCTGGCCGACATGATCTTCTCGCCACGTTCGATTAAAAAAGTGATCGACGCGGAAGTTGATTCGCTGCTGGTGGCCCACTACCAGTTGCTGCAACTCTGCGTCGCCCATGGTGATAAGGAAGAGGTCGATAAAGCCTGGAGCGCGCTGGTACGGCGCACCACGGCGCTGAACAGCATGCGCAGCCAGCTGATGATGGAGTCGTCACGCTGGAAGAACAGCAACCGCCGTTTGCAGATGCTTAATACCCTGTCACTGACGCTGATAACGCAGGCTGCCGAAACCTTCCTCATTCAGAATTCCCGTCCGGACTACATTCCGCCCCAGTATCGGTTGATGGTTGAAAAACCGGCCTCGACGGTTGAAGAGGTGCATAAGCGGATGAAAGTGATGCGGCGGGTGATTGGCGCTACGGGCAAAATAACGCCGGTCACGCTGGCCAGTTGGGTAAGCAGCGCCACCGAATATCTGCTGCTACTTAAAGGCATCAAAAGCAACAGCCGGATAACCTCGCTGGAAGAGGAGATTCTGCAGCGCGAAGTGGTGATTCAGGCGCGTTCGGCTGAAACACATCATGCAATGATTAACGGCATCCGTACCTTCGTTGCAACCGCGCTGGGTTCGCTGTTCTGGCTCTATACGGGCTGGACGTCTGGCAGTGGCTGTATGGTCATGCTGGCCGTTATTACCGCGCTGGCGATGCGTATGCCTAATCCGCTGATGATGGCCAAAGATTTTCTCTACGGCATGACGGTCGCGGTTCCACTCGGGGCGCTCTATTTTATGTATGTTCTGCCCGCGACGCAGCAGAGCGCGCTACTGCTCTGCATCGCCATCGGCATACTGGGATTTATCGGCGGCATCTTCATTCAGCGGCGTCAGCTCGGCACGCTGGGTGCGTTGATTGGTACGCTTAACGTTCTGGTCCTTGATAATCCGATGGAGTTTCACATTAACGTTTTCCTCGATAATGTGCTCGGTCAGGTTATCGGCTGCTTTGTCGCGATGATGGTTATTCTGCTGATTCGGGATAAATCGAAGGCGCGCACCGGCCGCAAACTGCTGAACCGCTTTATGTATGCAGCGGTCTCGGCCATGACCACCAATCAGGCGCGTCGGCGCGAAAATCATCTGCCGGCGCTCTATCAGCAACTGTTTCTGCTGCTGAACCTGTTTCCTGGCGACATCAATAAATATCGCATCGCCCTGACGCTGATTATCGGTCATCAGCGATTACGCGACGCAGAAGTGCCCGTTAACGCCGATCTCTCTGCGTATCACCGACAGCTGCGTTACACCGCCGACCGGGTGATCTCCGCCAGCAGCGACGACAAGCGCCGTTACTACTTTGAACGTCTGCTCAAAGAGCTGGATGTCTATCAGGAAAAACTGGTCCATTACGAGGCTCCTGTCAGCGTAACGGAACCGGTCAAACGACTGGCGACGATGCTGGATAAATACCAGAACACGCTCATCCAAATCTGAATCTGGCCGCTGCGACCTGCAGCGGCCTGTGCAATCCCCATCCATCACAAAATCTGT
Organism: Pantoea sp. S62; assembly: GCF_016658625.1. Taxonomy (NCBI): domain Bacteria; kingdom Pseudomonadati; phylum Pseudomonadota; class Gammaproteobacteria; order Enterobacterales; family Erwiniaceae; genus Pantoea; species Pantoea sp. S62. The sequence goes on from NZ_JACVVI010000026.1 coordinate 30,523, forward strand.
CGCTTTTGCCAACTATACTCTCCAGACGGAAGAGCAAAACTGACAGGAGCGAATCAATGAAATCACTGCAAGAGAGCGAACTGTTTCGGACCGGCTATTTAGCGGACGGCCAATGGCATCAGGCGGCGTCCACCTTTGACGTGACCAATCCGGCAACCGGCGAGGTGATTGCGCAGGTGGCAAAAGCAGGTAAGGCGGAAACGGAACAGGCGATCGCCGCCGCGGAACGCGCCTTTCCCGCCTGGCGGGCGCAGACCGCAAAAGCGCGTGCTGAAATTCTCACTCGCTGGTACCAGCTGATCATTGAGAACAAGCGCTGGCTGGGCGAGCTGATGACGACCGAACAGGGCAAACCCCTGAAGGAGGCGGAGGGAGAGGTTGAATATGCCGCCAGCTTTATTCAGTGGTTCGCCGAGCAGGCGAAGAGGGCGAACGGCGAGATCATTCCGCCGGCAAAACCTGGATCCCGCATTCTGGCGACCCGCGAACCGATTGGCGTAGTGGCTGCCATTACGCCGTGGAATTTCCCGATGGCGATGCTGACCCGCAAGCTGGGTCCGGCTCTGGCGGCAGGCTGCACCGGCATTATCAAACCCGCTAATAACACGCCACTCTCCGCCTTTGCCCTGCTGGCGCTGGCGAAGCAGGCGGGCGTGCCGGATGGCGTGCTGAATGCGGTGGCGGGTGATACCCATGCCATCAGCGATGCGATCATGGCCAGCAAAGCGGTGCGTAAAATCTCGTTCACCGGCTCCACCCAGGTAGGCAAGCTGCTGATGCGTAATGCTGCCGAAACCATGAAAAAAGTGTCGATGGAATTAGGCGGAAATGCCCCATACATCGTGTTCGACGATGCCGACATTGATGCCGCTGTACAGGGTGCGATTGCCAACAAATTCCGTAATGCGGGTCAGGTGTGCGTCAGTGTTAACCGCTTCTATATTCATAACGCTGTCTATGATGCGTTTACTCAGCAACTGGCTGCCGAAGTGAACAAGCTGAAGGTGGGCAACGGCATGGACGAAGGCGTGATTGTCGGGCCATTGATTGAAGCGTCGGCGGTGGAAAAGGTTGAGCAGCACGTAAAAGATGCAGTAGCCAAAGGCGGCAAATTACTGGCGGGTGGCGAGCGACATGCGCTGGGTGGCAACTTCTGGCAGCCGACCGTCATTACCGAGGCGCACGAAGGTATGCAGCTCGCGCAGGAAGAGACCTTTGGTCCGGTAGCCGCCTGTTTCCGCTTTGATGATGAAGATGACGTCATCCGCCGCGCCAATGATACGCCATTCGGCCTTGCCGCTTACTTTTATACCCAGAATCTGCAACGGGTGTTTCGCGTTTCAGCGGCGCTGGAAAGCGGCATGATTGGCATTAACGAATGCGCCGTTTCCACCGAGCTGGCGCCGTTTGGTGGTGTGAAAGAGTCGGGTCTGGGCCGCGAAGGTTCGGTACTCGGTATGGAAGAGTATCTGGAGGTCAAAGCGCTGCACCTGGGCGGTTTGAGCTAACGGTCATGAACGGGCGGCAGAGGTCGCCCGCAGACGGAGCATGGGAGCCGTCAGCATGAAAATCGAGCGTTTTGATTTTAATGAAATAGTCGACCAGTCCCATTTCTTTCGCCAGTTCAGCGAGCGATTTGCACTGGAGGAGCGCCGCATCTGCGATCTGGATGGATTGTGGGATGTCGTGACAGGGGATCTGTTACCGATGCCGCTGGAGATTGAGTTTGTCAATCTGGGCAGGGGACAGCGACGACGCTATGGCGCGCTGATTCTGTTATTTGATGAAGCGGAAGAGGAGCTGGAAGGCCGGCTGCACTTTAACGTCAGATAATACATCAGATGAAAAAAGGCCCCGGCGAGCGGGGCCAAAGGGTTCGTCATAGATCTGACGAGGAATTACTTATAAAGCTGTGCAGTGATGTGATAGCTATCACCGGTGCGCGCTTCAATGACTTTATAGGCGCTGGCACCCTGTTCATCCGCTTTCTGTGAAAGCTCAGCGCGGTAATCCATTGGGGATCCCCCGGTTCCACTGATGCTTACGGTGCCCGCAGGCTGCAGGTTCTGCGTCTGTTCGCTGGTGACCAGCTGTGCGGCTGATGCGCCGAACGCCATAACGGAAAGCAGACTGACTGTAGCGATGGTTGTTTTGATATTCATGATTATCTCCTCAATACATTCAACAACCTGCGGTTACTCGTAAGGGCCGGTCGTCGATATTTGTTATGCGCCTTCAGGCGTCATCACGGTTAATTATTTATAAAGCTCAGCGGTGACATGCCAGGTGTTGTCCTGGTTGTTTTCGATGATGCGATAATGGCTTGCGCCCTGTGCATCCGCTTTCTCTGACAGCACCTGACGGATATGCGTCTGGTCGCCGTTACGTCCACCAATGCTGATGGTCTGATTCATGGGCTGCAAACCCTGCGCCTGTTCATTTGATATCAGGCTGGCGGCGCTGGCACCCACTGAGAACAGGGACGCCAGACTAAGAGCAGCAATCGCTAATTTCATTTTCATGGTCAACTCTCCTGAAGATTTTGCTTCGGTCCTCCGGAGCGCAAAAAGGCGCGTCAGACAGAGAGCCGCTGGCATTATTGGGTTTAGTTATACAGCGCGGCGGTAGCGTGATAATTGCCGTTGTTGTAAGCCTCGATCACGCGATAGGCTTTTGCGCCCTGCTGATCCGCTTTGTCACTGAGCTTCTGTTTGATATCCATCGGGGAACCCGCGACGCCGCTGACACTGATGGTGCCAATAGCCTGCAGATCCTGTGCCTGTGCGGCATCGATAGATTCTGCTGCTACTGCACCAAATGAGAGTGCAGAGAAAATGCTCAGGGTAGCGATGGTAGTTTTTACGTTCATAGATATTTCCTCGTCGTCTATTTTTATCTTTCTAGTTAGTGTGATTTGCATCACGAAAAGAAGTATAGAACTAATAACGAGAGAAATTAATACCCGGCTAATAATGTTTTTTTGTGATTCTTTATCCTTATGCCTACTTTTAATAACTTAACGTTATAAAAACAGCATAAAAAATAGCCTTTACGGTGATTTTAATCAGAAAAACAGTGAGATAGATCACTTTAACGTTTAGTGCGAAACTATGAGGCGTATTGGACTGGAGTTTGATCTGGATCCGGGCAATGGTGCCGGATCACTGATGTAAAGCAGTGTAAAATAGCGCAGAAGGTTAAGCAGAGTAAGCGATCTGACCAGGAGTCAGGTGTATTAAAACTGGCTTATTAGTATTAAACAGCGGGGCAGTGTGCCGCAAAACGATGGGTAGAAAGAACAAACTGACGACCCGGGGCAGGATAGCAGGCCGTCAGTCAGCGATCAGAGTTCCTGTTCAAACAGGTTGAGGATCGCGCTGTGCAGCTGCTTAACCGTAAAGTCGCGCGCACGGGTAATAAAGATCGTGTCATCGCCAGCGATCGTGCCAAGAATCCCATGTGCTTTGCCCAGCGAATCCAGCATACGTGCAATCAGCTGTGCTGCACCCGGACTGGTATGAATCACCACCAGCGCATCGTTGTAGTCGATATCCAGTACCAGGTTTTTTAACGGGCTGGTGGTGGTCGGCACGCCCAGTTCAGCGGGCAGGCAATAGACCATTTCCATCCTGGCATTACGGGTGCGCACTGCGCCAAACTTGGTCAGCATCCGCGAGACTTTGGACTGATTGATATTTTCAAAGCCCTCATCCTGAAGCGCCTGAACAATTTCGCCCTGAGAACTGAATTTTTCTTCTTTTAATAAGGCTTTGAAAGCCTTGATCAGATCGTCTTGTTTCGATGGGTTTCGCATAGGTTACCAATAAATAGAGAGAATAACCGCGCATCCGCCCGCGGCAGAGTAGTGATTATGCATTTAAATGCATTTTTATGCAATCGGTCGATTGATGAGCAGAGTTCGGGCGGCTAGCGGGCGGCGATAATAGCAAATAAATCCGCTCAGACCAAAACCCCCGTCACAGCCCCGAAAGGCGAAGGTTGCAAAGTTGTTATATTATTGGTGGTGTAGTATCAGAAGTAGTAACAGAAAACGCACATAGCCGTTCTCTGTCTGACGACGGCAAAGTTGTCGGTCATTCAGGCGCAATGATAAGTAACTTTTGAATCCGGCGAGCAAGTGTGAAAACACGTAGAATTAACAGCGGATATTTATCATCGCCTGAGCAGTTGATTAAGGTCTGACACAGATAGAATTTCGGCCCATCTCTGCCCCACCTTAATAAGGAGTTAAGAATGAAAGTTGCCGTTCTCGGTGCCGCTGGCGGCATAGGCCAGGCGCTCGCACTTCTGCTCAAAACCCAGCTTCCCGCAGGTTCAGAACTCTCACTGTATGACATTGCGCCGGTTACGCCTGGCGTCGCCGTTGATCTCAGCCATATTCCTACTGCTGTCTCTATTGAAGGTTTTAGTGGAGAAGACGCCACGCCTGCCTTACAGGGTGCCGATGTGGTACTGATTTCTGCGGGCGTCGCACGTAAACCTGGTATGGATCGCGCTGACCTGTTTAATGTGAACGCAGGCATTGTTCGTAATCTGATTGAACAGGTTGCCACAACGGCCCCTAAAGCCTTGATTGGCGTTATTACCAATCCGGTCAATACCACTGTTGCCATTGCGGCAGAAGTGCTGAAAAAGCACGGCGTCTATGACAAAAATCGTCTGTTTGGCGTGACCACGCTGGACATTATTCGTGCTAACACCTTTGTGGCCGCGCTGAAAGGCAAGCAGCCGGATCAGGTGGAAGTCCCGGTGATTGGCGGCCACTCTGGCGTAACCATTCTGCCGCTGCTGTCACAGGTCAAAGGCGTCAGCTTCAGCGATCAGGAAGTGGCTGATTTAACCAAACGCATTCAGAATGCTGGCACAGAAGTCGTGGAAGCTAAAGCAGGTGGCGGATCGGCTACGTTGTCGATGGGCCAGGCGGCCGCGCGTTTTGGTTTGTCGCTGGTACGCGCGTTGAAGGGTGAGGCGAATGTTGTAGAGTGTGCTTACGTGGAAGGCGAGGGCGAATATGCCCGCTTCTTCTCTCAGCCGCTGCTGCTCGGTAAAAATGGCATTGCTGAACGCAGGCCAATTGGCACACTTAGCGCTTACGAACAGCAGGCGCTGTCAGGCATGCTCAATACGCTGAATAAAGATATCGCTCAGGGTGAAGAGTTCGTTAAACAGTAACTGATGGCTCAGATCTGAAATAACGCCCGGCTTTGCCGGGCGTTTTGCATTACAGGCCGCCAGATTTGTAGGCGCGGGCCGCGGGCGCACCGTTGCTGGCAGGCAGCTTCTTACCCAGCGTTTCCATGCGCATCTGGAACGGTGGGAACGGCATCTCGATACCGTGTTGCTCAAATCCGAGCAGAATCAGCTGGTGCAGTTCATGGCGCAGCGGCATACGGTGCCCCATCTCTGCAGCATGTACCCTGATCTCAAACAACTGAATCCCCTGCTGCAGATCGACAAGGAACGCTTCCGGCGGTGGCGTATCAAGCACATAACTGCAGCGCTCGGCCGCCTGCACCAGAATGGTGGTTACCTGCTCACTGCTGACTTTGGCCGGGGCAGGGATAGTGAGTACCACCCGCGTTACGGAATCGGACAGCGACCAGTTAATAAACTGCTCGGTGATAAAGGCCTTGTTTGGCACGATGATCTCTTTGCGGTCCCAGTCGGTGATCGTGGTCGCACGCGTGTTGATCCGGGTAATACTGCCGGTCAGGTCGCGGATCGTCACGGTATCGCCGATACGAATCGGCTTTTCGAACAGGATAATCAGGCCAGAGATAAAGTTGGCAAAAATCTCCTGCAAGCCAAACCCCAGTCCCACACCCAGCGCAGCAACCAGCCACTGCAGTTTCGACCATTCAATACCAATCATCGAGAAACCAATCAGCCCGCCAATCAGCAGCAGCAGATATTTGGTCAGTGTAGTAATGGCGTAACCGGTACCCGGCGTCAGATTAAGATGCTGCAACAGTGCCAGCTCAAGCAGCGCGGGCATATTGCGCACCAGCTGAGTGGTGATGATAAACACCAGAATAGCAATCAGCACCGAACCCAGGGTAATTGGCTGAATCGACTCCACGCCCTGTACAGATGTACTGACATCCCACAGCTGAATATTCTCCAGGAAGCCGAAGGCCGAGTGAATTTCTGACCACAGCACGATCACCGAGACCAGGGCAATCAGCGTCAGGATAGAACGCACCAGCCGCAGCGACTGCGCACTGATCGCATCCAGATCAATCACCGGTTCTTCGATTTCAATCGCGTCGGTATTCAGCGCGCTTTGCTCTTTTTCTTCTTCACTGCGCGCCCGGTTAGCCAGCATATCGGCACGGCGCTGACGGGCGCGGTCAAATCCAAGACGGCGACGCTGAATCAGCATCCAGCGTCGGATAATGTGATAGATAACCAGCAGCAGAAACCAGATGGCGACGGAGGTTTCCAGTCGCGCCAGCAGCGCCTGCGCGGTTGCCAGATACCCTACAGCGGAGGCGAGGGCAGCCATCAGCGGCATGGCGATCATCAGGTTCCACAGCATCCGGTTCACTATGTTCTCGCCATTTCCCTCTTTATCGAGATAGAGCGGAATACCGGACCGCTTCAGGCTGACGGTAACAATGCTGATTGCTCCGCAGATCAGGATGAAACAGAGGCGACCCAGCGACGAGGAGAACTGCCGATCTTCCAGATTGCCAAAGGCGATTAGCAGCATAATCAGCGGCACAATCAGCCCGATGCTCAGCGAGTAGTAGCGCATGGCGCGCGCCACCCGGTTCTGCGGCCAGCGGAAATGCACAATGAACAGGCCATTCGGACGGGCAAAGGCGGCGCTGATCATAAATGCCCACAGCAGCGGCAGCGTGGCGGTAATGCCATCGCCAATCGCCACGGCGATAGGGTAGGGCCAGGCGTTCTGCAGGCCATAACCCAGTGCACCCCACAACACCGGCAGCGGCAGCGCCACCAGAATCGACCAGAACACGGTACGGATGGTCAGACGGAAACGATCCTGGGTGACCTTGCCGACTTTACTGGCAGAACGTTCAAGAAAGGCATTGAAGTGGCGGCGCGAGCTGATGCTGAAACCGACCAGCAGCAGCGCACCAATAATCGGCAGCACCGAGTTGCGGCTGGTAAACATCATCGCCATCGCTTTGCCGAGCTGACCCAGCGTATCCAGCGACAGCAGGCGGGAAAGGTCTTTAGCCAGATCCAGCGGATAACTCAGACCGATCGGACTGACGTCAGCGGTCCAGAACAGATAGCGGTGCGTCGCGTCTTTGACTTCCGTCAGCGCATCCTGCAGCTGAGTGTTGCCGACCTTGAGCTTGGTGATCTCCAGAATCAGGGTGTCACAGCCGGAGATCAGGGAATTGAGCAGTTCACGCTGGGTGCGTAGCTGCGCATCAAGAATGCGCTTCTGTTCTGCGCTGAAGGGCTGACCATCGGCCTGCCGTCCTTTGCGCAGCGTCTCCTGACGCTCCAGCAGATCTTCATAATAGAGACGCTGTACGCGAAGCTGTGCCATCTCATTATCAATCTGCTGGGACTTAGGCATCTCTGGCAGACGTGCGACCTGCGCCCGAAGCGCTTCGCCCAGCAGATTAGAGGCGCCCAGCCACTGCGACTGTTCTCTCAACGTAGAGAGCGCCTGACGGACCTGAATAATCTGATTGGTGGCCAGCCGCTGCTGCGATGCCACCAGATCCATACGCTGCGCCTGCTGATTCAGCGCAACCGAGAGTTCGCGGTTAACCCGAAACTGATCGCTGATTGCTGGTGGCAGATCGCCACTGTTTTCCGCCAGCTGTTCAGTGCGGGCCAAGGCGACTTCCGCTTCTCGTTGCCGCTGGTCATTAAGCTGATTGCGCAGTGCCTGCAGGTAGTTATCGAGCTGTGTCGCTTTACGCTGGTGAACTTCAGCCCGCATCCGCGCCAGTTCCTGACGGTTGTTAGCGGAGAGCTGGGCCAGCTCAAGTTCATCGACCAGCGCTTTATTTGCGGCGCTTTCCGCCTGACGCGCCGCCAGTTGCAGCTGGCCCTGCGGTGAACTGGTACTGACGCCCTGCAGCCGCCGTTCACTCTCCGTCATCGCCCGGCGCGCTTCGGTCTGCTGCTGCGGCAGTTGCGACAACGAATCGCTGATTTCCCGCGCCCGATCCTGCTCCTGGCGTGCCTGACGCCCCTCTTCCAGCAGCTGGCTGCTGACCTGCAGAATCTCCTGATCCAGCTCGGCGCTGCTCATGTTGCTGCGTACGGTTTTTCCGCTGTCGCTCAGCGCGGCGATCTGCTGACGCAGTTCGCGCGCCAGACGCGGAAAGTCATCAATCACCTGCTGATATTGCGCCGCGCGCTCCAGCGAGTCATCGCGTTCAGAGAGGAAGTTCAAGGCAGCTTCAATCGTCTGGATCTGTTCCGCCTGGGATGGAGAACTTTTGGCCGATTTTATCTCTTCCAGCTGCTGTTTGAGCTGGCTGGCGTCAGGAAGACTGGCCGCGAAGGCCGGGCTGCTGAGCCACAGGCTCAGCAGCAGGAGGAGAATCGAACGCACAGAGGACACTCAATTTAGTCGACGATGACGTCGGAAATGTCTGTCGCCACAGGCAGCGCGATCGCCAGCGGTTGGCCCAGACGGGTTTTGCTTTCTGCTTCCAGACTTTCAGCCAGTTTGACGCGGCCAGGTGCGAACAGGTTGATGACGGTAGAGCCAAGTTTAAAGCGGCCCATTTCCTGTCCTTTCAGCAGTACTACCGCGCCTTCATCATCCGCTGCCGGATAGTGCCAGCGTTTGATCACACCTTCACGCGGTGGCGTGATGGTGCCCGCCCAGACAGTTTCAATGCTGCCGACAATCGTTGCACCCACCAGAATCTGCACCATCGGTCCGATATCCGTTTCGAAATAGCAGATGACGCGCTCGTTACGGGCAAACAGGTTGGGAATATTACGCGCGGTCAGCGGGTTAACTGAATAGAGATCGCCAGGCACATAAATCATCTCACGCAGGATACCGTTGCACGGCATGTGGACGCGGTGATAATCGCGCGGAGCCAGATAGGTGGTGACGAACTCACCCTCCACAAACTGAGCGGCCATCCGCTCATCACCCGCCAGCAGAGCATCGATGGTGTAGTGATGACCTTTAGCCTGGAAAATCTGATCGCCATGAATATGGCCGAGCTGGCTGATAGCACCATCTGCGGGCAGGGCGATCAGGCTGGCGTCTGCATCCACCGGACGCGCATCGTCTTTCAGCGGACGAACGAAAAAGTCATTAAACGTGCGATAGCTGGCGGTATCGGGCTTGCGCGCCTCCGCCATGTCGACTTTGTAAAACCAGACAAAGATGTCAATGACCAGTTTGGTCAACCAACCACCGCGGCGACTGGCGCCCCAACCGGCAAGTTCAGTCAGCCATTTCTTCGGGAGAATATGATTCAAGCCGAGTTTTAAACGATCAAACACCTTAGCCTCCTGGCTATTTCAGGACATGGTAAAAAAGGGGGCGGATTGTAGCAGTGCCCCGTTCAGATGGCGACTATACCTGATTTCCGGCACGCTGCACGCTCCGGACGCCTGATCGGAATCCACCTCGCAAAATGCAGCAGCTCATCCGCTCAGACGCGGTTACACCGATTAACTTTCACCATCAGGGAAGTTTTTACGCGTTTTTACCTGCGCCATGCTCTCCAGAATACGGTGGTAGTTATCGAAACGGGACCGGTTGATTTTTCCCTGTTCGACCGCTTCACGAATCGCACAGCCGGGATCGCTGCCATGTTTGCAGTCACGGAATTTGCAATAGCCCAGGAAGGGGCGGAATTCGACAAAGCCACGCGTAACCTGTTCCGGCTCCAGATGCCACAAACCAAACTCACGCACGCCGGGAGAATCGATCACATCGCCGCCATGCGGGAAGTGATACAGGCGGGATGCGGTGGTGGTATGCTGGCCCAGGCCTGAGCCATCTGATACTTCATTGGTCAGAATCGCGACCTGCTCATCTTTGTCGAAGCCGAGCAGGGCATTCAGCAGGCTCGACTTACCGACACCAGACTGACCGGCAAAGATACTCACACGGTCGGTTAAGGCCGCTTCCAGATCGTCCAGGCCGTTTTTCGCCCGGCTGGAGACCATCACCACGCGATAGCCAATATCGCGATAAATATCCATCTGCTGATCAACAAAGCCGCGCGCCTCGTCATCCAGCAGATCGGTTTTATTCAGGACCAGTAACGGCTCGATGTCCAGCGTTTCACTGGCAACCAGATAGCGATCGATGATGTTCAGCGACAGTTCCGGCAGGATCGCAGAGACGATGATGATCTGATCGATATTCGCCGCCATCGGCTTTACGCCGTCGTAAAAATCGGGGCGGGTTAATACGCTGGTGCGTTCATGCACCGCTTCAACAATGCCTTTGCCGCCGCTGGTGGCCGGACGCCACAGCACACGGTCGCCCGTAACCAGCGAACGGATAGTACGGCGGATATTGCAGCGGTGGGCGACGCCTGCGCTATCCTCAACATCAGCATGCATGCCAAAACGGCTCACAACGACCCCATCTGCAGCTTCACCAAACAGGTTGTCATCCGCTTCCGGACGCTCTCTGCGCTGGTTGAGACGGCGATCGTGGTTAGCGCTTACGCGACGTTGTTGGCCCTTCGACAGTTTATTTTTACTCACTCACCCTCACAGCGTTAGCCAGATTTCGCCCGGCTGGGCAAAACGTCTATGATACACCTTATTCATCGTGAATGACGACTACAGCAACCGCAGGAAACAGCATGGCTACTGGAAATGAACAGAATCTGATCTGGATTGATCTTGAGATGACCGGACTTGATCCGACGCACGATCGCATTATTGAAATTGCGACCCTGGTGACTGACGCCAACCTGAACATTCTGGCGGAAGGGCCGGTCATGGCCGTCCATCAGTCCGATGCGCAGCTGGCGCTGATGGATGAGTGGAATGTCCGCACCCACACCAACAGCGGTCTGGTTGCGCGGGTGAAGGAAAGCCAGATTGACGATCGCGCAGCCGAACTGGCGACTATTGAATTCCTGAAACAGTGGGTGCCGGCTAACACGTCACCAATCTGTGGCAACAGTATCGGGCAGGATCGCCGCTTCCTGTTTAAGTACATGCCTGAGCTGGAAGCGTATTTCCATTATCGTTATCTGGATGTTAGTACCCTGAAAGAGCTGGCTCGTCGCTGGAAACCGGAAATCCTGCCCGGCTTCAAAAAAGGCGGTACGCACCAGGCGCTGGACGATATCCGCGAGTCGGTGGCGGAGCTGGCTTACTACCGCGAACACTTTTTGCAGCTTTAATCGACGACGGGTGCGCATGAAATCACCAGGTTGCTGATTTAATCAGCAAACGCGCGGAAAGCGAAAAATTTTGCTTTCAGACGCTTGCAGCAGCAACGATTTCTCGTATAATGCGCACCCCGTACCGGTGAAGAATTTAGTGTCGGTACAAGGCGCGGGAATAGCTCAGTTGGTAGAGCACGACCTTGCCAAGGTCGGGGTCGCG
>NZ_JACVVI010000027.1:0-31312 GCF_016658625.1 Pantoea sp. S62
CTCCTGTGCCTCTCAGCCCGTTTCCCGTTGCCGGTGTTCCGTGTTGATGGATGCGCATTATAGGGAGTTCGCACAGAGGCGCAACCCATAAAATGCATAAAAAAGCGCGTTCGCTGCATTCCACAGCAAAAGCCGCTGTTATACGCAGTTACGCACAATGTTATCCACACAGAGCGGGCTAATCAAATTTAGGCGAGCATCACGCAAACGTTTTCGCTACAATGCCGGGCAATATTCCGGACCCCCTTATCGGGGCGTTACCTGAGGTTTTTGATCTTTTCTTCTTATATAGAAGAGAAAACCGCGATAAAACCTGATGTAACGCTCTTATATACGCGAAACAAAGCCAAGGGATAAACCACCATGCAACAACCTCGTCCTGTACGCCGCGCATTGCTCAGTGTCTCTGACAAAGCCGGTATCCTCGAATTTGCTCAGGCGCTCTCCCATCGCGGTGTCGAACTGCTCTCCACAGGTGGAACCGCTCGCCTGCTGGCGGATGCGGGCCTGGCTGTCACTGAAGTCTCTGACTACACCGGTTTTCCGGAAATGATGGATGGACGCGTCAAAACCCTGCATCCGAAAGTGCATGGCGGCATTTTAGGTCGTCGCGGCCAGGATGATGCCATCATGGCACAGCACGACATCAGCCCAATCGACATGGTGGTCGTTAACCTCTATCCCTTTGCACAGACTGTCGCCCGTGAAGGATGTTCACTGGAAGATGCGGTGGAAAACATCGATATCGGTGGCCCGACCATGGTGCGCTCTGCTGCCAAGAACCATAAAGATGTCGCCATTGTGGTCAGCAGCGGCGACTACGACGCCATCATTGCTGAAATGGACACTCACGAGAACGCGCTGACGCTTGAGACCCGTTTCGATCTGGCAATCAAAGCGTTCGAACACACCGCCGCCTATGACAGCATGATCGCTAACTACTTCGGTACCCTGGTGCCTGCCTATCACGGTGAACGCAACCAGCCCGCCGGCCGTTTCCCGCGTACCCTGAATCTGAACTTCATCAAGAAGCAGGATATGCGTTACGGCGAGAACAGCCATCAGGATGCTGCCTTCTATATAGAAGAGAATATCACTGAAGCCTCAGTAGCGACCGCGCAGCAGGTTCAGGGCAAAGCGCTCTCCTATAACAATATTGCTGACACAGATGCGGCACTGGAGTGTGTTAAAGAGTTCAGTGAACCCGCGTGCGTCATCGTTAAGCATGCCAACCCTTGTGGTGTCGCAACCGGTGACGATCTGCTGGCAGCCTACGAGCGTGCTTACCAGACCGACCCCACTTCCGCGTTTGGCGGCATCATTGCCTTTAACCGCGAGCTGGATGAAGCAACGGCGCAGGCCATTATCAGCCGCCAGTTTGTTGAGGTGATCATCGCGCCCGCCGTTTCCGAAGCCGCGCTGAAAATTACCGCTGCGAAGCAGAATGTCCGTGTCCTGATCTGCGGCCAGTGGCAGAACCGTACCGCCGCGCTGGATTTCAAACGCGTCAACGGCGGCCTGCTGGTCCAGGATCGCGATCTTGGCATGGTGGAAGCCAGCCAGCTGCGTGTCGTCAGCAAGCGCCAGCCAACCGGGCAGGAACTGCGCGATGCACTGTTCTGCTGGAAAGTCGCGAAGTTCGTTAAGTCCAATGCCATTGTGTATGCACGCGACAACATGACTATCGGCATTGGTGCGGGTCAGATGAGCCGCGTCTACTCCGCAAAAATTGCAGGTATTAAAGCAGCCGATGAAGGTCTGGAAGTGAAAGGCTCAGCCATGGCGTCAGATGCCTTCTTCCCGTTCCGCGATGGTATTGATGCTGCCGCCGCGGCAGGCGTGAGCTGCGTTATCCAGCCAGGCGGCTCCATCCGCGATGAAGAAGTGATTGCGGCAGCAGATGAGCATGACATTGCGATGATCTTCACCGACATGCGTCACTTCCGCCATTAATCGATTCGGAGAGTAACAGATGAAAATTTTAGTAATCGGCAACGGCGGACGTGAACATGCTCTGGCCTGGAAAGCGGCCCAGTCGCCACTGGCGGAAACCGTATTTGTCGCGCCGGGTAATGCGGGCACGGCATTAGAACCTGCGCTGCAGAATGTCGCAATCGGAGCCACCGACATCCCTGCTCTGCTTGAGTTTGCTCAGCGTGAAAAGATCGATCTGACGATTGTCGGACCGGAAGCGCCGCTGGTGATCGGCGTCGTAGATGCCTTCCGTGAAGCGGGGCTGGCTATCTTTGGTCCGACGCAGGCCGCGGCACAGCTGGAAGGCTCTAAAGCCTTTACCAAAGATTTCCTGGCGCGTCATCAGATCCCCAGCGCAGCGTATCAGAACTTTACCGACGTTGAGCCTGCTCTTGCGTATCTGCGTGAGAAAGGCGCGCCCATTGTTATCAAAGCCGACGGCCTGGCCGCAGGTAAAGGCGTCATTGTCGCGATGACGCTGCAGGAAGCTGAAGATGCGGTTCAGGATATGCTGGCCGGTAACGCCTTTGGCGATGCCGGACACCGTATTGTGATTGAAGAGTTTCTGGATGGCGAAGAAGCCAGCTTCATCGTGATGGTGGACGGCGAGAATGTGCTGCCTATGGCCACCAGCCAGGATCATAAACGTGTCGGCGATGGCGATACCGGTCCGAACACCGGTGGCATGGGCGCTTACTCGCCGGCACCGGTGGTCACCGATGAGATCCACCAGCGCGTGATGGATCAGGTTATCTGGCCGACCGTGCGTGGCATGGCCGCTGAAGGTAATGTCTACACCGGTTTTCTCTATGCCGGCCTGATGATCGATCACACCGGGCAGCCGAAAGTGATCGAATTCAACTGCCGCTTCGGCGATCCGGAAACGCAGCCGATCATGCTGCGCCTGCAGTCGGATCTGGTCGATCTTTGCCTGGCTGCCTGCGACGGCAAGCTGGATCAGAAAGCGTCACAATGGGATCCCCGCCCTGCGCTGGGTGTGGTACTGGCGGCCGGCGGTTATCCGGGTGATTATGCTCAGGGCGATCAGATTCATGGGCTGCCACTGGAAGAAGTGGCTGACGGCAAGGTATTCCACGCCGGAACACGTCTGGAAGAGGATCGGGTACTGACGAACGGTGGCCGCGTGCTGTGCGTCACCGCGCTGGGTGACGATGTCGCTGCGGCACAAAAGCGGGCTTACGAGCTGACAAATCCGATCTCATGGCAGGGCAGCTTCTGTCGCCGCGATATCGGCTATCGCGCTATTAATCGCAAATAAGCAAAGGGGGCACATGGTGCCCCCTCTTCAATTCACATATCGTCTTCTGTCGGCTGCTGTGAGCAGTCATCCTGCTGGCTGACCCGCAACAACTGTATCCCTTCAGGCGCTTCAAGCCATGACACCATCAGCGGTGCCGATGCGCTACGCTGCTGCTGTATCAGCATCTGCAGATCGTCAGCATCAAAAGCGGGTCTGGCCTGCTGGCCTTCACAACTCTCCAGCACATTATTTCCCAGCCAGTGCCCCTGTTTCAGAAACACCTGACCGCTTAACAGCGCATCGCTGAGGTTACGCATGCGCTGAGCATCAAACTTATAGAGTTCAATCGAATCCGGGCTGACCGCTTCACGCCGGCCTGCAAGCTGGCGCTGCATAAAGTTGAGACCACCGGCCTGGTCGAAGCGCAGGGTCACATCGTCAGGTTGCTTGCCCTTCACCTGTCGCTGAATGCTGATCAATGACTCTTCCAGCCAGACATAGTCAGTCACTTCACCTTCCCCGCCACTGAACGGCGTATAGAGGGTGCGAATATGAACCGACTGATGATCGCTATTTTTGCGCCAGATTCGCACAACACCACGATCGGCAAGATAGCCACTGGCAGAAAAGGGAGGAATATCCGGCGTCGAGCTACAGCCGAAAAGAAACAGAGAGAGAAACAGAACAGATAAACGCGGTAACAGCGAAGTCATGATGGCTGGCCTCTTAAAAACAAAAGGGGCGAAACGCCCCCTGTTTTAAAGCTTAACCGCAGTGCGACGTCTTACTTAACGGCGTCTTTCAGCGCTTTACCAGACACGAATGCCGGTACGTTTGCTGCAGCGATTTTGATCTCTTTGCCAGTCTGCGGGTTACGACCGGTACGCTCAGCGCGGTGGTTCACTTTAAAAGTACCAAAACCAACCAGTTGTACAGCATCACCATCTTTCAGAGACTCAGTGATCGCAGCCAGAGTAGATTCCAGCGCTGCCTTTGCCTGGGTTTTAGACAGGTCAGCTTTTTCTGCGATCACATCAATCAGTTGAGTCTTGTTCATAAGTTATCCTTAAAGTGTATTTATCGCTTGCTAAGCAACGAGTGCGAGGGAAAAGCCATATTCTGGCACTCTTCTGCCTGCACGCACCGATAGCCACAATTTTCAGCCCCCCAAATGTAGACCAGACAGGGGGCCAATGTGAAGCCTTCAGGCGCGCTAATTCGGGCCTGAAGTCACGTTTTATCGCCTTACTGCTGGAAATTTATACCGATGTTGCTAATTCCCGCTTCACGCAGGTCAGATCGCAGACCTTTAATCAATTCAAGGTCGCGCTCTTCACACTCCGCCAGCAGACGGAAAATCTCCCACTGGAGGTCCCACTCATCGATGATAGCCGGATTTTCACGCAGCTCTTCATCGGTCATTTCGCGTCCAGCCTGGGTCATCTCCAGCATAGCGACAGTGGTAATTGAGGTCTCGCTGACTTCAATAGCATGCTCAAGCGTTTCGCCGCTCAGCTGCGCATGGACGACTTCGCTTAATGCCACACAGGCATCGATAGCCGGATAAACGCCGTAAACCTCAAATGCATCGCCATCAGGAATGGCGGCTTCGAGTTTTTCCAGCTGGCTGTCGAAGTTAATCTTCGCATCTTTAACCGTCAGGTTTTCCCAGATCAGATCAAGAATCCGGCGATAGAGTGCCGGATCGGCAAATTCAGTCTGCTCGCAGAATGCGCGATAGTTGGGATACATGCGTTCGCACAGGCAGGCCATAAAAGTCAGGTGCTGCCAGCTTTCCAGCTTCGCCAGACGCAGATGAACGGGGTTCTGTAACATAAAGGTGGCTCTTATTCGTTTCTCTGGCCGCAGTGTAACTGCAAAACCGCAGCACAAACAGTGTTAAAGCGCGTTTTGCCAGCGCTGGAAAGCGGTTCGGTTAGAGGCAACCGCATCGGCCCAGCGGGTGGGTTCCGGCAACCGGTAACCGCGCGTACAGTTTTCGACCCACTGCAGCGCCGTATCCAGGCTGACACGATGACCGGTGGCGACAAACAGCGGATTACAACGCAGCTTGCTGCGCCATACCCAACCTATCTGCTCACCTTTGTCGATCAGCGGCTGACGGCTGCCAGGCTGCGCATCCAGATCGTCAAAACGTCCGCAGAGACGACTTTTCGCAACGCCAATCGTGGGGACATCGACCAGCAGGCCAAAATGCGATGCGACGCCCAGTCGTCTTGGATGCGAAATACCGTGCCCATCCACAAACAGCAGATCAGGCTTTTGCTCCAGCATCTGCCAGGCAGCCATCAGAGCCGGATATTCACGGAAGGAGAGAAAGCCCGGAATATAGGGCATGGTGGTCTCAACGCGCGCGATGCGATGCTCCACCAGCGTTAACGAAGGATATTCCAGTATCACCATCGCCGCCCGCGTGATGGTGCCGTCCTGCTCAAATCCAACGTCTGCCCCGCCAATAAAGCGGGGAGGCAGCACGTCAAAGTCATCTTCACGCACCACGTCAGCGGCGCGTTGTAACTGCTCAGCGCGAAGTGCGGCAATGTCCATGATTACTCCTGATGCCAGGGACGTGATAAACGATGCACAGCGTCAACAAAAACACCGGCATTTTCGGGCGGAACATCCTGATGAATGCCATGCCCCAGATTAAAGACGTGACCAGTGCCTGAGCCAAAACGCTCCAGAATACCGGCCACCTCCTGTTCGATACGTTCAGGTGCCGCATAGAGCATAGAGGGATCCATGTTGCCCTGCAGCGCAACTTTGTCGCCTACGCGACGGCGCGCATCATCAATATCGGTGGTCCAGTCGAGACCCAGCGCATCACAACCGGTGGCTGCCATCGCTTCCAGCCACTGTCCGCCGCCTTTGGTAAAGAGCGTCACCGGCACGCGGCGGCCGTCGTTTTCACGCAGCAGGCCATCGACAATCTTGTGCATGTAGTGCAGGGAGAATTCGCGATAGTCACGACCGGTCAGCACGCCGCCCCAGGTATCAAAGACCATGACGGACTGCGCACCGGCGCGGATCTGAGCGTTGAGATAGAGGATGACGCTGTCGGCCAGCTTATCCAGCATCGCGTGCAGCGTCGCCGGATCGGCATACATCATCTTCTTAATTTTGGTAAACGCCTTGCTGCTGCCGCCTTCCACCATGTAGGTGGCCAGCGTCCACGGGCTGCCGGAGAAGCCAATCAGCGGCAGATCGCCATTCAGGTTTTTACGGATAGTGCGGACTGCATTCATTACATAGCCCAGCTCCATTTCAGGATCGGGCACCGGCAAACGCTCAACGTCGGCGCGACAGGTGACAGGGTTAGAGAAACGCGGGCCTTCGCCGGTTTCAAAGTAGAGACCCAGTCCCATCGCATCCGGAATGGTCAGGATGTCACTGAAGAGGATGGCGGCATCCAGCGGATAACGGCGCAGCGGCTGCAGGGTCACTTCACAGGCCAGCTCGGCGTTTTTACACAGCGACATAAAGTCACCCGCCTGGGCGCGTGTCGCTTTGTACTCCGGCAAATAGCGCCCGGCTTGTCGCATCATCCATACCGGCGTGACATCGACCGGCTGACGTAACAGGGCACGCAAATAACGATCGTTCTTCAGTTCACTCATCTCAACACTCTCTCAATAACAGGCGTGTAGTGTAGCACTTTCACGCTTCGGCGCGGCACAGGGCGACGGTATCTTCAATCAGGCGGCGTGCCACGGTGCCTGGCGGTGGCAGCAAAGGCAGCGCATCAAAACGGAACCAGGCGGCATCCAGCAGCTCTTTACCGTCGTGTTGCAGATCGCCACTGTCATACTCCGCCATAAAAGCGGTCATTAGCGATTGCGGGAAGGGCCACGGCTGGGAGGTCACGTAACGGACGTTTTTGACGCGGATATTGCTCTCTTCCATCACTTCCCGGGCAACGGCCTGCTCCAGCGTCTCGCCGACCTCCACAAAACCGGCCAGCACGGTGTAGACCTTGTTGCGATGGCGGGCATGATTCGCCAGCAGGATTTCATCGCCACGACGGATAGCCACAATGATGCAGGGCGCGATCTGCGGATAGTAACGCTCACGGCAATGGCTGCAGAGACAGGCAAATTCATGTTTGCTGTGGTGCATCTCATGGCCGCAATAGCCGCACCAGCGATGAGAACGGTAGAATTCCGCCAGCTGTACACCGCGACCCACCAGCTGAAACAGCTCCACATCCTGATCGATCAGCTGTCGCACGGAGAACATATCGGAAGAACGCGGCTCACAAATCAGCCAGACTTTTTCGCCCTGCCATTCACCAATGGTCCGGGCCTTACTGCCGGTTAAACCAAATTTTTCGGCGTTTCCGTGGGGTAAATCACCTTGTGGCAACCAAAGTTTCTGTTCATGGCTGACAATCCACCATCCAGCGTCTACGCTTGAGATTTCGCATTGCATTTATTTCGTCATCCTTAGCGTCAACCCGCACGCTGAAGCCCTGATGTTAAGTGTGTAGATAAACAACTATAACTCACATGGAGTTAGATATGCTTAACCAGTTAGACGTCCTGGCTGAACGCGTAGGTGGCAGTAATGAACTGGTCGATTCGTGGCTTGAAGCACGCCGCCAGCTACTGGTGACCTATTATCACCTGGTCGGTCTTAAACCTAAAAAAGAGGCGCTGACGCGTCTTGACGAGCAGGCACTCGACAACTTCTGTCACGGCCTGGTCGACTATCTTTCTGCCGGTCACTTCAGTATCTATGAGCGCGTAATCAGCGAAATGAGTGGCGACAGCCCGATGATCGCTGCCGCGCAGATCTATCCTCCGCTGGAAGCGAATACTGAGCGTCTGATGCAGCTGTATGACGGTCACCTGCAGCAGGCGATTGACGATGAAAACTGCATGACCTTCCAGCAGGCACTCTCCGAAGTGGGCGAAGTGCTGGAATCACGCTTTACGCTGGAAGATAAGCTGATCCAGCTGGCCTGGGATAACCAGCTTGCTACGCCGCCAGTGGCGAATGACAGCCATATCGCGCGTCCGGCTTGATGGTTAACAAGGGCAAAGGGCTTGAGATTATCCCGTAGCCCTTTTATGCTGAACAGGTTCTGAGGAGTACTCTCCAGAGAACCTTTGTTATTTTAGCGTTGAAATGTAAGGTTTTTACGCCCGGGTTTGTTATCAGACACCCGCGTAAAAACTGCTTCTTGTCGGAGTGCCCAGTTGGGCTGAGACCGTTAATTCGGGATCCGCGGAACCTGACCAGGTTGGAACCTGCGTAGGGAACAAGAGTAAAAATTCTCTGTATGCCAGCATGCCTGTGCTGTCTATACGGTTACTCCTTCCGAACTCCGGACAAGCATCGTTCCCCCTTAACAGGAAGATTGCTATGTCTGACCCAAAAATGACCCGTCGTGAACAACGTGCCCAGGCGCAGGAATTTATCGATTCCCTGCAAAGCGGCAGTGCTTTTCCCCAGTCCCGTCGCATCTGGATTACCGGCAGCCGGGAAGATATTCGCGTGCCGATGCGTGAAATCACCCTAAGCCCGACTCACATCGGCGGCACCAAAGAACAGCCTCTCTATGAGCAAAATGAAGCGGTGCCGGTCTATGACACGGCGGGTGCTTATGGTGATCCCGCGGCGCAGATCGATGTGCATCGTGGTCTGGAAAAGCTGCGCGCTCGCTGGATTGCTGAGCGCGACGACAGTGAGCTTCTCGAACAGAACAGCTCGGGCTATACCCAGCAGCGGCTGGCTGACGAGGGGCTGGATCATCTGCGCTTCGATCACCTGCCGACACCGCGCCGCGCCCGTGCAGGCCGCCGTGTCACGCAACTGCACTATGCCCGTCAGGGCACGATTACCCCGGAGATGGAGTTCATCGCCTTGCGGGAAAAAATGGGCCGTGAGCGAATACGCAGTGAGGTACTGCTGCAACAGCATCCGGGGCACAGCTTTGGCGCACATCTGCCCGCCGACATTACCCCCGAGTTTGTCCGTCAGGAGGTCGCAGCCGGACGCGCCATCATCCCTGCCAATATCAATCACCCGGAATCGGAGCCGATGATCATTGGCCGTAACTTCCTGGTTAAGGTCAACGCCAATATCGGTAACTCGGCAGTCACCTCTTCTATCGAGGAAGAAGTGGAAAAACTGGTCTGGTCGACCCGCTGGGGTGCCGATACGGTGATGGATCTCTCTACCGGTCGCTATATTCATGAAACGCGAGAATGGATTTTGCGAAACAGCCCGGTGCCCATCGGTACCGTGCCGATTTATCAGGCGCTGGAAAAAGTGAATGGCGTGGCTGAGGCGCTGAACTGGGAAATATTCCGGGACACGCTGCTGGAGCAGGCGGAACAGGGCGTCGATTACTTCACTATCCACGCGGGCGTGCTGCTGCGTTATGTCCCGATGACGGCGAAACGTCTCACCGGGATCGTGTCGCGGGGGGGATCGATCATGGCCAAATGGTGCCTGTCGCATCATCAGGAGAGCTTCCTGTATGAGCACTTCCGGGAGATCTGTGAAATCTGCGCCGCTTACGATGTCTCCCTGTCGCTGGGCGATGGTCTGCGTCCGGGTTCGATTCAGGATGCCAACGATGAGGCGCAGTTTGCCGAACTGCGAACCCTGGGTGAACTGACGCGTATTGCCTGGGAGTATGACGTTCAGGTGATGATTGAAGGTCCGGGACATGTGCCGATGCATATGATCCGCCGTAATATGACCGAACAGCTCGACCTGTGCGATGAAGCCCCCTTCTACACGCTTGGCCCGCTGACCACTGACATCGCGCCCGGCTACGACCACTTCACCTCGGGTATCGGTGCCGCCATGATTGGCTGGTTTGGTTGCGCCATGCTGTGCTACGTCACGCCCAAAGAGCATCTGGGTCTGCCGAACAAAGAGGACGTGAAGCAGGGATTGATCACCTACAAAATCGCGGCGCATGCTGCCGATCTGGCGAAAGGCCACCCCGGTGCGCAGATCCGTGATAACGCCATGTCCAAAGCGCGCTTTGAATTCCGCTGGGAAGATCAGTTTAACCTGGCGCTGGATCCCCATACGGCAAGGGCGATGCATGATGAAACCCTGCCGCAGGAGTCGGGCAAGGTGGCCCATTTCTGCTCAATGTGCGGCCCCAAATTCTGCTCAATGAAAATTTCCCAGGAGGTGCGCGAGTTTGCGGCACGCCAGGATGCCCGTGCCGAGCCGGTTGAAGTTGGCATGGCGCAGATGTCAGATCGTTTCCGCAGCCGCGGCAGTGAGCTCTATCACCCTGCCGATGCCATTAAGGAGGAGTAAGGATGCCTGCATTTCCCGCTACCGCCCCGCGTCTGGGACTTTATCCGGTGGTTGATAGCCCCGAGTGGCTCGAACGCCTGCTGGAGATGGGCGTTCGCACGCTGCAGCTGCGTATCAAAGATCAGCCTGATGAGGCCGCCGAGCCCGCCATTGCTCAGGCAATTGCGTTGGGCAAACGCTACGACGCGCGTCTGTTTATCAATGATTACTGGCAGCTGGCGATTAAACATCATGCTTATGGCGTACATCTGGGTCAGGAGGATCTGGATGTCGCCGATCTTGCCCGCATTCATCAGGCCGGGTTACGACTGGGACTCTCTACCCACGACGATGCGGAACTGGATCGCGCTCTGGCAATCCAGCCCTCTTACATCGCACTTGGGCATATTTTCCCGACGCAGACCAAAGAGATGCCTTCTGCACCGCAGGGCATTGCACAGCTGAATCAACACCTGACACGTCTGTCGCATATTCCCACCGTGGCGATTGGCGGTATCTCGATTGCACGGGCACCTGAGGTGCTGGCCACCGGCGTCGGCAGCATTGCGGTGGTGAGTGCGATTACTCAGGCAGATGACTGGCGTGCCGCAACGCGCACGCTTCTGGCGCTGGCAGGACCAGGCGATTAAGCATTTATGGAACCTGCCGCGCATATTGGCTGCAAAATCGGTAACGCCAGCGTTCTTCCGGGAAAGCAGCGCGCAAAGTGGAATGTTGCCGCTGGCGTGCTGTGATCCAAAACCTTAACGTGGCATCCGTCAGGTTAAGGTTATCTGACCAGGGCCGGTTCCCTCCTCTTGCCGGCCCTGCTTCTTCTTTTCGCTATGCGGGCGTCGAGGTGGAAGTCTGCGTCTCATGCTGGCACGAGAGCATGGCACGTTCGACGGCCGCACCCACCAGCGCCAGCGCCTGTTCAGTCTGCTCGTTGATCGGCAGCCCGTAGTTTAAGCGCAGACAGTTACGATATTTACCCGACGCTGAAAACAGTGAGCCTACAGCAATCTGAATTTTTGACTCGCGCAGTTCCCGGTTAAGCCGGACCGCATCAAACGCTTCGGGGAGTTCAATCCACATCAGAAAGCCGCCCTGAGGACGGGAAACGCAGATACCGCAGGGAAAGTAGTGGCGTACCCAGCAGCTAAAGGTTTCATAGTTACGATGATAGATTTGCCGCATCCGGCGCAGATGGGGCTGATAATGTCCCTGGCGGATAAACTCAGAGACCGCATGCTGAGGCTGCGTCGCGGTTGAGCCTGTGACAATATATTTCATGTGCAGCACGCGATCGCGATAACGACCAGGTGCAACCCAGCCGACGCGCAGACCTGGCGCCAGCGTTTTGGAAAAGGAGCTGCACAGCAGAACCCGGCCATCGAGATCCAGCGCTTTAATTGTGGAGGGGCGCGGGTATTCCCAGGCTAACTCACCATAAACATCATCTTCAATCACGGCGGCATCAAACCGCTGCGCCAGCGCCAGCAATGCCCGCTTACGCTGTTCGGGCATGATGAATCCCAGCGGATTATTGCAGTTCGGCACCACGACCACCGCTTTGATCGGCCATTGATCAAAGGCCAGTTCCAGCGCTTCCAGACTGATGCCGGTGACTGCATCGGTCGGGATCTCGATTGCACGAATACCAAAGCCGCGCAGGGTTTGCATAATGCCGTGAAACGACGGTGATTCAACGGCAATGATATCCCCCGGCTCGCAGACTGCCCGAACGGCGACCGATAACGCTTCGTGGCAGCCGGTCGTAATGACGATGTCATCGGCCGTGAGCTGACAGCCGCTGTCTATCGCCAGCCGTGCAACCTGTTGCCGCAGCGCGAGCACACCATAAAGGTTGTCATAATTCAGCAGCGCCATGTCCTGCTTCTGCGCCTGGCGGCTGAAAGCTTTCCACAGCGGCTTAAGCGTCGGCTGGGTCAAATCGGGCATGCCACTGCCCAGCTGCAACACATCATCTTCCAGACGGCCGTTAATCAGTTCCAGCACCGCATCCCACTGTGTCACCTCAACCGGCCGCTGGGCGGGACGGGTCAGCGCAGGGATCGGCGGCGTTGCTTTGCGTGACGCCACAAAATAGCCGGAGCGCGACTGCGGTGTAATCATCTGCTTCTCTTCCAGCAGATGATAAGCCTGCTGCACGGTACTGATACTGACGCCATGCTCCGTACTCAGACTGCGTACTGAAGGCAGGCGCTCACCGCTGCGATATAAGCCTTGTTCGATACGCTGAGCCAGCAGCGTAGCCAGATGTTCATAGCGGGTCATTGTATCTCCACAGGCTCAGATGCTGAGCCGTAACCAGTACAGTTCCGTCTCTTTTTTACCATTCAGATCGTCATGACGGCAATCTGTATGTTAAATAAAAGTGATTTTTGCGTCTGTATCATACAGAGCAATCCACTGAAAATGGTCCTCAGACACTTCACTGAGGGCACTATCATGGGATATGACGAGAATCGCGCAGCTAAACCGTTTACAGGCACGCCTTACCACCTGGTTCGTTATCTGTGGCGCAGTTACAAACGCTGGCAACTGCGGCGTGAGACGCGCCTCATCCTGTCGAAGTTAAGCGACAGTCAGCTGAAAGATATTGGTATCAGCCGCAGTGACTGGAATGGCTGAATCTGAGACAAAAAAAAACCCTGCCGAGGCAGGGTTTTTATCAGGCAAAGGACGATTAATCGTCTTTGTTGCCGCCGAGACCGGCGTTCAACAGTTCAGCCAGGCTGGCTGAGGCTTCATCCGCAGTCACCTGCGGTGCAACCGGAACTTCACCTGCCGCTTTGCGGCGCATACGATCCTGATGGTACGCATAACCGGTACCGGCCGGGATCAGACGACCCACGATCACGTTCTCTTTCAGGCCGCGCAGTTCGTCACGCTTGCCTGCTACTGCTGCTTCGGTCAGGACACGTGTGGTCTCCTGGAACGAGGCTGCAGAGATGAACGATTCGGTAGCCAGTGACGCTTTGGTAATACCCAGCAGGTCACGCATGAAGGTTGCGCCGACTTTTCCGTTCGCTTCCAGATCACGGTTAGAGATCTTGATGCGAGAGAATTCAGCCTGCTCACCTTCCAGGAAGTCTGCACTTCCTGCGCTCACGATGGTTGCTTTACGCAGCATCTGACGAACGATGACTTCGATGTGCTTATCGTTAATCTTAACGCCCTGCAGACGGTAAACTTCCTGCACTTCGTTAGTGATGTAACGGGTCACCGCATGCACGCCACGCAAGCGCAGGATGTCATGTGGAGACTCTGGGCCATCGGAAACCACGTCACCGCGCTCAACACGTTCACCTTCGAACACGTTCAGCTGACGCCATTTCGGAATCATCTCTTCGTATGGCTCACTGCCATCCAGCGGAGTAATGACCAGACGACGCTTACCTTTGGTCTCTTTACCGAAGGAGATGATGCCGCTGATCTCCGCCAGAATAGCTGGCTCTTTCGGACGACGCGCTTCGAACAGGTCAGCAACGCGTGGCAGACCACCGGTAATATCCTTGGTACCGCCAGATTCCTGCGGAACACGCGCTAACGTGTCACCAGCACTGATCTTAACGCCATCTTCCAGCTGAACAATCGCTTTACCTGGCAGGAAGTACTGAGCCGGCATATCGGTGCCTGGGATCAGAACGTCGTTGCCGTTGGCATCAACAATTTTCAGCGCAGGACGCAGATCTTTACCGCCTGCAGTACGTTCAGCACTGTCCAGAACCACCAGCGAAGACAGACCGGTTAAGTCATCTGTCTGACGGGTAATCGTCTGGCCATCAACCATATCCGTGAAGCGAATGAAACCGCCCACTTCGGTGATGACTGGCATGGTATGCGGATCCCAGTTTGCGACGGTTTCGCCCGCTGCAACCTGCTCACCATCACCTTTCGCCATGGTAGAACCGTAAGGAACTTTATAGCTCTCTTTGGTACGACCAAATTCGTCGATCATTTTCAGTTCAACGTTACGCGAGGTGATCACCAGCTTGCCTGCCGAGTTCGTTACCGACTTGGCGTTGGTCAGCTTGATGGTACCTTTGTTCTTCACCTGAATGCTGGATTCAGCAGCCGCACGTGATGCCGCACCACCGATGTGGAACGTACGCATCGTCAGCTGTGTACCTGGCTCACCGATGGACTGTGCCGCGATAACACCGATCGCTTCACCTTTGTTGATGATGTGACCACGTGCCAGGTCGCGACCGTAGCAATGCGCACACACACCAAAGTCGGTTTCACAACCTACTACCGAGCGGACTTTCAGGCTGTCGACTGAGTTCAGTTCCAGCACGTCACACCAGTGCTCATCGAGCAGCGTGTTGCGTGGGACCAGAATATCAGCAGTACCCGGCTTCAGAACGTCTTCAGCAGTCACACGACCCAGTACACGTTCACGCAGTGGCTCTTTAACGTCGCCACCTTCGATGACAGGCGTCATCATGATGCCTTCGTGTGTACCACAGTCATCTTCGGTAACCACCAGATCCTGGGCAACGTCAACCAGACGACGCGTCAGATAACCGGAGTTCGCTGTTTTCAGTGCGGTATCCGCAAGACCTTTACGTGCACCGTGGGTTGAGATGAAGTACTGGAGTACGTTCAACCCTTCACGGAAGTTCGCCGTGATTGGTGTTTCGATGATGGAGCCATCTGGCTTCGCCATCAGACCACGCATACCGGCCAGCTGACGAATCTGTGCAGCAGAACCACGCGCACCTGAGTCAGCCATCATAAAGATGCTGTTGAAGGAAACCTGGCGCTCTTCTTCGCCGTCACGGTTAATGACGACTTCGGTAGAGAGGTTTTCCATCATCGCCTTGGCAACACGTTCGTTGGCTGCAGCCCAGATATCGATGACTTTGTTATAACGTTCGCCTGCGGTTACCAGACCAGACTGGAACTGCTCCTGGATCTCAGCCACTTCCGCTTCCGCTTCAGTGATGATTTCCACTTTCTTCTCTGGAATAACCATGTCGTCGATGCCGACTGACGCGCCTGAACGGGCAGCATAAGCGAAACCGGTGTACATGGTCTGGTCAGCAAAGATAACGGTCGGCTTCAGGCCCAGAATGCGGTAACAGGTGTTCAGCATTTTGGAGATAGCTTTTTTGCCCAGCGCCTGGTTAACGATGGAGAAAGGCAGACCTTTTGGCACGATCATCCACAGGATGGCACGGCCAATCGTGGTATCGATGATGCTGGTTTTAGCAACCCACTCATCCTGCTCATTCTTCTCGTGTTCGGTGATACGCACCTTAACGCGAGCATGCAGAGAGGCGAGGCCGGCGCGATAAATACGCTCAGCTTCTTTCGGGCCAGTCAGCACCATGCCTTCGCCTTTGGCGTTAACACAGTCACGGGTCATGTAATACAGACCCAGTACAACGTCCTGAGAAGGAACGATGATTGGCTCGCCGTTCGCAGGTGACAGGATGTTGTTGGTCGACATCATCAGCGCACGCGCTTCCAGCTGGGCTTCCAGCGTCAGCGGTACGTGAACAGCCATCTGGTCACCATCGAAGTCGGCGTTATAAGCCGCACAAACCAGCGGGTGCAGCTGGATCGCTTTACCTTCGATCAGAACCGGTTCAAAGGCCTGAATACCCAGACGGTGCAGCGTAGGCGCACGGTTCAGCAGAACCGGGTGCTCACGGATCACTTCGTCGAGGATATCCCAGACAACCGCTTCTTCGCGCTCAACCATTTTCTTCGCGGCTTTGATGGTGGTGGCCAGGCCACGCAGTTCAAGCTTGCCGTAAATAAACGGTTTGAACAGTTCGAGTGCCATTTTCTTCGGCAGACCGCACTGATGCAGACGCAGGTATGGACCAACGGTGATAACCGAACGACCAGAATAGTCGACACGTTTACCCAGCAGGTTCTGACGGAAACGACCCTGCTTACCTTTGATCATGTCAGCCAGCGATTTCAGCGGACGCTTGTTAGAACCGGTGATCGCACGACCGCGACGACCGTTGTCCAGCAGTGCATCGACCGCTTCCTGCAACATACGCTTTTCGTTGCGCACGATGATGTCTGGCGCAGCCAGATCCAGCAGGCGCTTCAGACGGTTGTTACGGTTGATCACGCGACGATACAGATCGTTCAGATCCGACGTAGCGAAACGACCACCATCCAGCGGTACCAGCGGACGCAGATCCGGTGGCAGAACAGGCAGCACGGTCAGGATCATCCACTCTGGCTTGTTGCCAGACTGGACGAACGCTTCCAGCAGCTTGATGCGCTTGGTCAGTTTTTTACGTTTGGTTTCGGAGTTAGTTTCGTTCAGCTCTTCACGCAGCTGCTCGCACTCCTGCTCCAGATCCATGTTTTTCAACAGGGCCTGGATCGCTTCGGCGCCCATTTTGGCGTCGAACTCGTCACCGAACTCTTCCAGAGCGTCAAGGTACTGCTCTTCAGTCAGGATCTGACGCTTCTCGAGGTTGGTCATGCCACCTTCGATTACCACGTAAGATTCAAAGTAGAGCACGCGCTCGATGTCACGCAGTGGCATATCCAGCAGTAAGCCGATACGCGATGGCAGTGACTTCAGGAACCAGATGTGCGCAGTCGGCGACGCCAGTTCAATGTGGCCCATACGCTCACGGCGTACTTTAGTCTGGGTCACTTCAACGCCGCACTTCTCACAAATCACACCACGGTGTTTGAGGCGCTTATACTTGCCGCACAGGCACTCATAGTCTTTTACCGGCCCGAAGATACGGGCACAGAACAGACCATCGCGCTCTGGCTTAAAAGTACGGTAGTTAATGGTTTCTGGCTTTTTCACTTCACCAAAAGACCAGGAACGGATCATGTCTGGCGAAGCCAGCGCAATTTTGATCGCATCAAACTCTTCGGTCTTAGTTTGCGCTTTCAGAAACTTAAGTAAGTCTTTCACGGATTAGCTCCCGTCGGAGTGAGACTCAGGGGGCGTCCAACCGAAATTGAACGCCCCGTAACCAGTACAATTGCGAGCGCTTTAAACCCTGCGCTTTCAGGCGGCGGCAAGCCGCAGCCTGAAAAGGGGTTACTCGTCTTCCAGCTCGATGTTGATACCCAGCGAGCGAATCTCTTTCAACAGTACGTTGAAGGATTCCGGCATGCCCGGTTCCATCTGATGGTTACCGTCAACGATGTTTTTATACATCTTGGTACGGCCGTTGACGTCATCAGACTTAACGGTAAGCATTTCCTGCAGGGTATACGCGGCACCATATGCTTCCAGTGCCCATACTTCCATCTCACCAAAGCGCTGACCACCGAACTGCGCCTTACCACCCAGCGGCTGCTGAGTAACCAGGCTATAGGAACCGGTAGAACGTGCATGCATCTTGTCATCAACCAGGTGGTTAAGTTTCAGCATGTACATGTAGCCAACGGTTACCTGACGTTCGAACTGCTCACCGGTACGGCCGTCAAACAGGGTAATCTGACCGGAAGAAGGCAGGCCGCCGAGCTGCAGCAGCTCTTTGATCTCGCTCTCTTTCGCGCCATCAAACACCGGCGTGGCGATTGGCATACCTTTCTTCAGGTTCTCAGCCAGACGCAGTACTTCGTCATCAGAGAAGGTGTTCAGATCAACACGCTGACGCAGATCGGTACCCAGGTCATAGGCGCGCTGGATGAATTCGCGCAGTTTCGCGACTTCTTCCTGCTTCTTCAGCATGGCGTTGATTTTCTCGCCGATACCTTTCGCTGCCATACCCAGGTGCGTTTCCAGAATCTGACCGATGTTCATACGCGATGGTACGCCCAGCGGGTTCAGAACGATGTCAACCGGCGTGCCGTTTTCATCGTAAGGCATATCTTCGATCGGGTTGATCTTGGAGATAACACCTTTGTTACCGTGACGGCCTGCCATTTTGTCACCCGGCTGAATCTGACGCTTAACAGCCAGATAAACCTTAACGATTTTCAGCACGCCTGGTGCCAGATCATCGCCCTGGGTGATCTTACGACGCTTACCTTCGAGTTTTTTCTCAAACTCGTGCTTCAGTTCGTCGTACTGCTCTGCCAGCTGCTCCAGCTGGTTTTGCTTGGCTTCGTCAGTCAGACCCAGTTCCAGCCAGCGCTCGCGCGGCAGCTTGTCCAGTTTGTCTGCTTCAACGCCACCCGAAATCAGTACGTTCTGGATACGGCTGAACAGGCCCGCTTCCAGGATCTGCAGTTCTTCAGACAGGTCTTTTTTGGCCTGCTTCAGCTGCATCTCTTCGATTTCAAGCGCACGTTTGTCTTTTTCCACGCCATCGCGGGTAAAGACCTGAACGTCGATCACGGTACCTGACACGCCATTCGGCACGCGCAGTGACGAATCTTTCACGTCAGAGGCTTTTTCACCGAAGATAGCGCGCAGCAGTTTTTCTTCTGGCGTCAGCTGGGTTTCACCTTTAGGCGTTACCTTACCAACCAGAATGTCGCCACCGGTCACTTCAGCACCGATGTAGACGATGCCTGACTCATCCAGTTTAGAGAGTGCAGCTTCACCCACGTTCGGGATATCAGCAGTGATCTCTTCCGGCCCTAGTTTGGTGTCACGCGACACGCAAGCCAGTTCCTGAATGTGGATAGTCGTAAAGCGATCTTCCTGAACCACGCGCTCGGAGACCAGGATGGAGTCTTCGAAGTTGTAGCCGTTCCACGGCATGAACGCCACGCGCATGTTCTGGCCCAGAGCCAGTTCACCCAGATCGGTGGACGGGCCATCTGCCAGCACGTCGCCGCGCTCAACCGGCTCACCCAGAGAAACACATGGCATCTGGTTGATGCAGGTGTTCTGGTTAGAACGGGTATATTTGGTCAGGTTGTAAATGTCGATACCGGCTTCGCCAGCATGCATTTCGTCTTCGTTAACTTTGATAACGATACGTGATGCGTCAACGTACTGTACGGTACCGCCACGTTTCGCCACGGCTGTTACACCGGAGTCAACGGCAACAGCACGTTCCATACCGGTACCAACCAGCGGCTTATCAGCACGCAGAGTCGGAACGGCCTGACGTTGCATGTTCGCACCCATCAGGGCGCGGTTGGCGTCATCGTGTTCCAGGAACGGGATCAGGGATGCACCGACAGAAACCACCTGCTGGGTGGAAACGTCCATGTAGTCAACCTGATCGCGGCTGAACAGACTCGATTCGCCTTTGCTACGGCAGGTGACCAGGTCATCAACAAACGCGCCGTTGTCATCCAGAGGGGCGTTCGCCTGAGCGATAACGTAGTTACCCTCTTCGATAGCAGAGAGGTAGTGAATCTCGTCAGAAACCAGACCGTCGATAACACGGCGATAAGGTGTTTCAAGGAAACCGTACTCATTGGTCTGTGCATAGACAGACAAGGAGTTGATCAGACCGATGTTCGGACCTTCAGGGGTTTCGATTGGGCAGACACGACCGTAGTGCGTTGGGTGTACGTCACGCACTTCGAAGCCGGCACGCTCACGCGTCAAACCACCCGGGCCGAGAGCAGAGATACGACGTTTGTGCGTAATCTCTGACAGCGGGTTGTTCTGATCCATAAACTGAGAAAGCTGGCTTGAACCAAAGAACTCTTTCACCGCAGCCGAAATAGGCTTCGCGTTGATCATGTCCTGTGGCATCAGCGTATCAAGGTCGCCCAGAGACAGACGCTCTTTAACCGCACGCTCAACACGGACCAGACCAACACGGAACTGGTTCTCAGCCATTTCACCCACTGAACGAATACGACGGTTACCGAGGTGGTCGATATCGTCCACTTCGCCTTTACCGTTACGGATGTCGATCAGTTTCTTCATCACTTCGATGATGTCATCTTTGCTCAGGATGCCTGAACCTTCGATTTCATCACGCAGCAATGAGCGGTTGAACTTCATACGACCGACCGCAGAAAGATCGTAACGATCTTCTGAGAAGAACAGGTTCTCAAACAGGTTCTCTGCAGCTTCGCGTGTTGGCGGCTCACCAGGACGCATCATGCGATAGATCTCAACCAGTGCGCTCAGGCGATCGCTGGTTGGGTCGACACGCAGGGTCTCGGACATATATGGACCGTGGTCCAGATCGTTGGTGAACAGCGTTTCGATGCGCTTGTGACCGGACTGGCTCAGTTTAGCCAGCAGATCCAGTGACAGTTCCATGTTCGCTGCAACAATCAGCTCACCGGTGCTCTCATCGATGTAATCTTTAGCGACCACTTTGCCCGCGATATATTCAACCGGGACTTCGA
The DNA here is from genome assembly GCF_016658625.1 of Pantoea sp. S62. Classification (NCBI taxonomy): domain Bacteria; kingdom Pseudomonadati; phylum Pseudomonadota; class Gammaproteobacteria; order Enterobacterales; family Erwiniaceae; genus Pantoea; species Pantoea sp. S62. The sequence goes on from NZ_JACVVI010000027.1 coordinate 20,762, forward strand.
TGTGCTGAATGCCATCTTTTTCCAGCTGACGAATATGGCGTGCAGTAATGCGGCGACCTTTTTCGACGTAGACGGTGCCGTTCGCTTCGATATCGAAGGTAGCGGTTTCACCGCGCAGGCGCTCAGGCACCAGCTCCATCTGCAGCTTGTTGTCACGGATTTCAAACACCACTTTCTCGAAGAAGATATCGAGGATCTGAGGTGTAGTGAACTGTAACGCGCGCAGGATGATAGTGGCCGGCAGCTTACGACGACGGTCAATACGGACAAACAGGTTATCTTTCGGGTCAAACTCAAAGTCGAGCCATGAACCGCGGTAAGGGATGATACGTGCGTTGTACAGCACTTTACCCGATGAGTGGGTTTTACCCTTATCGCTATCAAAGAACACGCCGGGACTACGGTGCAGCTGAGAAACGATAACGCGCTCGGTACCATTAATAACAAAGGTACCGTTGTCGGTCATGAGCGGAATCTCGCCCATGTAGACTTCTTGTTCTTTAATGTCTTTTACGGTGCCTTCTGGCGCTTCGCGCTCATAGATCACCAGACGCAGTTTCACGCGCAGCGGTGCCGAATAGGTCACGCCACGGATCTGACACTCTTTCACGTCAAAGACAGGTTCACCCAGGCGGTAGCTGACATACTGCAACTCAGAGTTGCCGCTGTAGCTCGCAATAGGGAATACAGAGCGGAATGCAGCTTCCAGTCCGTACTGACCTTCTGGATCTTGCTCGATAAACTTCTGGAACGAGTCGAGCTGGATGGAAAGGAGATAAGGTATGTCCAGTACTTGCGGACGTTTACCAAAATCCTTACGAATACGTTTTTTCTCGGTATAGGAGTAAACCATAGGGTTCCTCAGCTAGCTGACAAGTCGACCCACGCTGTCCGTCCTGACAGGACAGTTCATGCAACACGATTTTGTTTGATTCACTGGCTGCGCGGCAGCAGTGCAATACCTCTTTCTATCACGCTTAAATCATTTCATCGCTTTTGTGAAGGCAGGGAACCCGCACAGGAAAGCGGTATATTAAGTCGTCGATAGAGAAAGATATTGAAGAGCAACAATGGACAAACAGTGTGAAACCCCATTGAGACCCTGTAGCGCAAAAAGGCTGGTGACCAAAAAGTCACCAGCCATCAGTCTGAAACTACTCAGACTGCAACCCGAAGGCTGTCTTACTTAACTTCAACTTCAGCGCCAGCTTCTTTCAGAGCAGCTTCAAGTGCAGCTGCGTCATCTTTGCTGATGCCTTCTTTGATTACGCCAGTTGCTTCAACCAGGTCTTTGGCTTCTTTCAGGCCCAGACCAGTTGCAGTACGTACGGCTTTGATGACTGCTACTTTGTTCGCGCCAACAGCTTTCAGTACGACGTCGAATTCAGTTTTTTCTTCAACAGCTTCAGCCGGGCCCGCAGCAACAGCTACAGCAGCAGCAGCAGAAACGCCGAATTTTTCTTCCATAGCAGAAACCAGCTCAACAACTTCCATTACGGACATCGCTGCAACAGCTTCCAGAATTTGGTCTTTAGTGATAGACATGACAATTGTTCCTAAGAATCAGAAAAAGTTTATACGTAAGCAGGTACGAAGAAAAGAATAAGGCCTTAAGCCGCTTCTTTTGCATCGCGTACGGCAGCCAGAGTGCGGACCAGTTTGCCGGCAGCGGCTTCTTTCATGGTCGACATCAGACGTGCCAGTGCTTCTTCGTAGGTCGGCAGCGTTGCCAGACGGTCAATATTGGCCGCCGTGATCAGCTCACCTTCAAAGGCTGCAGCTTTGACCTCAAATTTTGCATTCGCTTTCGCGAAATCTTTGAACAGACGAGCAGCAGCGCCCGGGTGTTCCATAGAATATGCAATCAGGGTCGGACCAACAAACGTGTCTTTCAGGCACTCAAACTGAGTACCTTCAACGACGCGGCGCAGCAGGGTGTTACGAACAACACGCATGTAAACGCCAGCTTCACGGCCTGCTTTACGCAGTTCGGTCATTTTATCAACGGTAACGCCACGGGAATCCGCAACAACCGCTGAAAGCGCACCTTTGGCTACTTCGCTGACTTCAGCAACAATCGCTTGTTTGTCTTGAAGATTTAATGCCATTAGCTTTTGCTCCTGGATTTGACCGGGAAAGGATTTCCCCGGAACTCACTTCACTTACTCACCCCGAGGGGTAATAAGCGCTCGAACACGGTGAGCAGAATCCAGCTAAGAAAATATTCTTTTGGTTCTGTCACCGTCTACGCAGGGGATTAAGCGGAATATCCGGAGATAAACAGCGCCTGCGGTCTTGGACGGAGGCCAGGATAAGGCCTGGCTCCAACCTAAATTCTGTGCGACGCAGCAGAGTCAGAGGGAATGGCGATAAACGCAACAGTCGGTTCTGGCTCTCTGGTGTCCCGTTCTGCTAATAACAGAACAACGGGCGTAAGATTCTAGGTGAATTTTTCGCCCGTTTCAAGCAGCAATTAGTTTGCTGTTGCGTTCAGACCAGCCTGGTCAACGGCAACGCCGGCACCCATGGTGGTTGAAAGGCTGACTTTCTTGATGTACACGCCTTTGGCCTGTGATGGTTTAGCTTTTTTCAGCGCAACCAGCAGGGATTCCAGGTTTTCTTTCAGTTTGTCAGCGTCAAAGTCCACTTTACCGATGGTAGTGTGGATGATGCCGTTTTTGTCGTTACGATAACGAACCTGACCGGCTTTAGCGTTCTTAACCGCTTCAGCAACGTTAGGGGTTACAGTACCGACTTTCGGGTTTGGCATCAGGCCACGTGGACCCAGAATCTGGCCCAGCTGGCCAACAACGCGCATTGCATCCGGAGAAGCAATAACAACGTCAAAATTCATTTCGCCTTTCTTGATCTGATCAGCCAGGTCTTCCATGCCTACCAGCTCTGCGCCAGCTGCTTTAGCAGCTTCAGCGTTAGCGCCCTGGGCGAAGACAGCAACACGTACTGAACGACCAGTACCGTGTGGCAGAACGGTCGCGCCGCGAACGTTCTGATCAGATTTACGTGCATCAATGCCGAGGTTGACAGCAACGTCAACGCTTTCAACGAACTTGGCAGTTGCCAGTTCTTTCAGCAGAGCAACAGCTTCAGCAATGTCATACTGCTTGGTCGCGTCAACTTTGTCGCGAATTACGGTCATGCGCTTGGTCAGCTTAGCCATTTCTTAGTCCTCTACTACCAGGCCCATGGAACGAGCAGTACCTTCGATTGAGCGAGTCATCGCTTCAACGTCAGAACCAGTCATGTCCGCAGCTTTGGTTTCTGCGATTTCACGTACCTGAGCACGAGTCACTTTACCGACTTTATCTTTGTTCGGCTTACCAGAACCAGACTTGATGCCCGCTGCTTTTTTCAGCAGTACGGCAGCCGGCGGCGTTTTGGTAATGAAGGTGAAAGAACGGTCGCTGTATACGGTGATAACAACAGGAGTCGGCAGACCTTTTTCCAGAGATTCGGTCTTCGCGTTGAACGCTTTACAGAATTCCATGATGTTAACACCCTGCTGACCCAGAGCTGGACCAACCGGTGGACTTGGGTTCGCCATACCAGCTGCAACCTGCAGCTTGACGTAGGCTTGGACTTTCTTAGCCATGATATTTCCTCAATTGGGTTATAGCGCCTGTAAAGGCTCCCCGTGATAACGATTTATACGCTGTTGCCAGCGCATAAAAACAAAAGGCGCGAAATTGTAGTTAAATTTCGCGCCTGCTGCAACAGCTAATTTGTGAGCGGAAAGAGGTTAACCTTTCTCCACCTGACCGAAGTCGAGCTCAACCGGTGTTGCACGACCAAAGATGGAAACGGATACCGTCAGGCGGCTCTTCTCGTAATCCACATCTTCAACCACACCGTTAAAGTCAGCGAACGGACCGTCATTAACACGAACCATTTCACCTGGTTCAAACAGCGTTTTAGGACGAGGCTTGTCGCCGACCTGCTGCAGACGATTCATGATCGCATCAACTTCTTTATCACTGATAGGTGCAGGACGGTCAGAGGTACCGCCGATGAAACCCATCACGCGCGGGACGCTGCGTACTAAATGCCAGCTGGCGTCATTCATCACCATCTGAACCAGTACGTATCCCGGGAAAAACTTGCGCTCGCTCTTACGACGCTGGCCACCACGGATTTCAACGACTTCTTCAGTCGGAACCATGACTTCACCAAACAGCTCTTCCATGTTGTGCAATTTGATATGCTCGCGCAGCGATTGGGCTACGCGGCCTTCAAAACCGGAAAACGCCTGTACGACGTACCAGCGTTTCTTTGGAGCTTCAGACATCTCAGAACCTCAGGCCAGTGATAAACGATACCAGACGGACCAGAATACCATCCAGCCCCCACAAAATCAGTGACATCACGGCAGTAACCGCGGCAACGATTAACGTGGTGTGCAGCGTTTCCTGGCGGGTTGGCCAGATAACCTTACGCATTTCTGTTCTTGCTTCACGAGCAAAAGCCACGGTCGCTTTGCCTTTGGTCGTTAAAAGCGCAATGCCGCCAGCCGCTGCAATCAGTACAACTACGGCTAATGCACGCAGTGGCAGTGACACATCACGATAGAGGTAGTTACCTACAATCGCTGCAAGCAGCAGTAATACAACACCTACCCACTTTACCGCTTCCAGGCCACGCCCGCTCCCTTGAGCTTCGGTATTCGCACTCATAAACCAACCTGCCACAATAATTCAGAAACTATTCTGCCCCGCAGTGCGAGGCGTCCAAACCGAATGAGCTTTTGGGGCGTAACTCGGTATCCAACGCCGCATAACAGAGCCTGTCTCAGCAATGATTATGATTCAAAAAATCACTGATGAGCCAGGTTCTATGAAACAGCGTGCAAAAAGGGCATCAAATGATGCCCTTTCCGTGTGCATTGCGTCAAACGTTATCGGTAATTATGCGATAACTTTAGCAACAACACCCGCGCCAACGGTACGGCCACCTTCGCGGATTGCGAAGCGCAGACCTTCGTCCATTGCGATTGGGTGGATCAGGGTAACAACCATTTTGATGTTGTCGCCTGGCATGACCATTTCAACGCCTTCTGGCAGCTCTACTGAGCCGGTTACGTCAGTTGTACGGAAGTAGAACTGTGGACGATAGCCTTTAAAGAACGGAGTATGGCGGCCACCTTCGTCTTTAGACAGAACGTAAACTTCTGACTCGAACTGGGTGTGCGGCTTGATTGAGCCTGGCTTAGCCAGAACCTGGCCACGCTGGATGTCTTCACGCTTGATACCGCGCAGCAGAACACCACAGTTTTCGCCTGCCTGACCCTGGTCCAGCAGCTTACGGAACATCTCAACACCGGTACAGGTTGATTTCGCAGTATCTTTGATACCCACGATTTCAACTTCGTCGCCGACTTTAACGATGCCGCGCTCAACACGACCGGTAACAACAGTACCACGGCCAGAGATTGAGAATACGTCTTCAATTGGCAGCAGGAACGGCATGTCGATCGCACGGACTGGATCCGGGATGTAGTTGTCCAGGTGTTCAGCCAGTTCGATGATTTTCGCTTCCCACTCAGGAACGCCTTCCAGCGCTTTCAGAGCAGAACCACGAACGATTGGAGTGTCGTCGCCTGGGAAGTCGTACTGTGACAGCAGGTCACGAACTTCCATCTCGACCAGTTCCAGCAGCTCTTCATCATCAACCATGTCGCACTTGTTCAGGAACACGATGATGTAAGGAACGCCAACCTGACGACCCAGCAGGATGTGCTCACGGGTCTGTGGCATCGGGCCATCAGTCGCAGCAACAACCAGGATCGCGCCGTCCATCTGCGCAGCACCGGTGATCATGTTTTTCACATAGTCGGCGTGGCCTGGGCAGTCAACGTGAGCGTAGTGACGTGCAGCAGTCTCATACTCAACGTGAGCGGTGTTGATGGTGATACCGCGGGCTTTTTCTTCAGGCGTGCTGTCGATCTGGTCGAACGCACGAGCCTGGCCGCCGTTGGTTTTAGCCAGTACGGTAGTGATAGCTGCAGTCAGGGTGGTTTTACCGTGGTCAACGTGACCGATGGTGCCCACGTTTACGTGCAGTTTGTTACGTTGAAATTGCTCTTTAGCCATCGCTAGTCCCTCTAAGACACGGATATATCAATGATATCATCACATTAACCAGGCAATGCCTGACTGCAAGGAAGTTACAGAGAAAATCAGGAGGGAGATTAAAGGAAGTGGTGCTGATACCCAGAGTCGAACTGGGGACCTCACCCTTACCAAGGGTGCGCTCTACCAACTGAGCCATATCAGCACATCTGGAGCGGGCAGCGGGAATCGAACCCGCATCATCAGCTTGGAAGGCTGAGGTAATAGCCATTATACGATGCCCGCATCCTGGAACTCGGCTACCTGTTCTTTCTGTAGCTTGCAGATAACAGTGAATGCTTCTCTGCTATCTACTGTCTGCCAGCGAAGCTGACCGACGTTGACTTCGCTAACGCTCAGTCTGAATTCAGGGTGATAAGTGACTCACCTGACAGATAAACAGGCCGTTTATCTGTACTCAACCGCGAGGCTGAGATGGTGGTGGGAGAAGGATTCGAACCTTCGAAGTCTGTGACGGCAGATTTACAGTCTGCTCCCTTTGGCCGCTCGGGAATCCCACCTACTTGATTGGTGCCGGCTACCGGAATCGAACTGGTGACCTACTGATTACAAGTCAGTTGCTCTACCAACTGAGCTAAGCCGGCATCAAGTGGAGCGCATTCTAGGAAGGTCGGGCCCTGGATGCAACTAAAAAATCGCATATTTTTTTCTATCGCTTACTATTTGTGCAAATCATCGCATTTTAACGTTTTTATGCAGATTATTTGTGCAATCTGGCTCTGTTTTCACAGGATCAGACTAAAGCGCGCCACCATCTTAACTCCCTCTGCCCTTCTCTTTTATGCGAATAAAATGAGTGGCCAGCACCCTTTTTTTTACGTCGGGGTGCTGAATGAGGTTTTTTTGCCCCTGGCTGAACCCTTTTTTCTCATGGAGCGGCGCACTTCTATCGAAAGCAGGGGCATATTGTCATGCGCATTCTTTCTCACTATCACGATTTGCGCTGAAGGAAGCGTTTAAAATGTCTTTGTACTGTTTGTTTTTTTGCGAAAGGTTGCGCGTGACATGTATTAGCCTCACTGCAAGCGTCTTATTACGCCGTTCAGCCAATCAGGCACAGCGATGACCGTATAAGCAGATTAAACGTCGCACATTACCTGTGCCGGCCTGCAATATCATAAATAACGATAAAGCAGTAAAAATTAAAGGCACTGCAACGTTTTGTGGGTATGCCGACGAAAGCGCGATCGCGTTTATCTTTTTACTTCTGTTAAAAGCCATACTGGTGATACCCTCCAGCCCATTGTTCTCACTGATAAACCAGCGATTCGTGATTCACTTCACCCGTGCTGTCCTGCTTATCGGCTAATACGCGGTTGATAGTAATGAATTTGCGGTCAGATGCATGCTTATGGATAAAACAACCCCCCTGACAACGCCTTATCTGGAGTTCACTCGTGAGCAGTGGGCTGCATTACGTGATTCTGTACCTATGACGCTGTCAGAGGAAGAGATCGCGCAGCTCAAGGGCATCAACGAAGATCTTTCGCTGGAGGAAGTCGCAGAAATTTATCTGCCACTTTCGCGTCTGCTTAATTTCTATATCAGCTCTAACGTTCGTCGGCAGGCTGTACTGGAGCAATTTCTGGGCACCAATAGCCAGAAAATCCCCTATATCATCAGTATCGCGGGGAGCGTCGCGGTCGGTAAAAGTACGACTGCGCGTGTACTGCAGGCGTTGCTCAGTCGCTGGCCTGAACATCGTAAAGTGGAATTGATCACGACGGATGGCTTCCTTCACCCTAATGCCGTGCTGAAAGAGCGTGGCTTAATGAAGAAAAAAGGCTTCCCGCAATCTTATGATATGCACCGGCTGGTCAATTTCGTCTCCGATTTAAAATCCGGCGCCAGTCAGGTGACCGCCCCGGTCTATTCGCACCTGATTTATGATGTCATCCCTGATGGCGATAAAGTGATACAGCAGCCAGATATTCTTATTCTGGAAGGTCTGAACGTATTACAGAGCGGCATGGACTATCCCCATGACCCTCATCATGTCTTTGTTTCGGACTTCGTTGACTTCTCTATCTATGTAGATGCAGAGGAAGACCTTCTGCAAAGCTGGTATATCAATCGATTCCTGAAATTCCGTCAGGGTGCCTTTACCGATCCAGACTCCTACTTCCACCATTACGCCCAGCTCTCAGAGGCAGAAGCGGTTGAGATAGCAGGTAATCTATGGAAAGAGATTAACTGGCTTAACCTGCAGGAAAATATCCTGCCGACACGTGAAAGGGCCAGCCTGATCATGACCAAAAGTGGCGATCATGCGGTCGATAAGGTGCGCCTGCGTAAATAACAGCGGTCATAAAAAAGCCTGCATTAGTGCAGGCTTTTTTGATCAGACAGGACGCAGTGATATTTCCCCGCCCACCCAGGCTTTTATTTCACCATCCTGCTCCAGTAATAAACCACCCTGGCTGTCGACACCCCGTGCAATACCATGCACTTCACGTTCGCCGATGAGCAACTTAACGGGCCGGTTAATAAAATTGTCCAGTGCCGCCCAGCGCGAGATGAAGGCAGTTAATCCCTCCTGCTCAAACAGCGGCAGGGCCTCGCGCAGGCTGTTGATCAGACGGGCTGCCAGCTCATTGCGGTTCACGCTTACTCCGGCCTCCTGCAGGTTAATCCAGCCCTGATTAATCTGTGAAGCATCCGCTGTCCGCATCGCCAGGTTGATGCCAGCTCCCATCACGATCTGCGCAGCATCACCGGTTTTACCGGTCAGTTCGACCAGAATACCTGCCAGTTTCCGATCGTTCAGGTAAATATCATTGGGCCACTTTACCCGGACATCATCGGCCCCGAGTGCACGTAATGTTTCAGCCATGACAATGCCAATGACCAGGCTAAGACCCATCGCCGCAGCCGGACCCTGCTCAAGACGCCAGTACATGGACATGTAGAGGTTGGCACCAAAAGGAGAGAACCATTGACGACCACGACGGCCACGACCTGCCTGCTGATATTCAGCGATACAGGCGGTGCCAGAGGGCATGTCATGCATGCGTTCCAGCAGATACTGATTTGTGGAATCAATCACCGGGATAATCGAGACATTGCCCTGCTTCACCTGTGACAGAATCGCCTGCTCATCCAGCAGCTGTATCGGGGCAGAGAGACTGTAGCCTTTCCCTGTCACGGTATAGACGTCCAGACCCCAGCTTTTTAGTGTCTGGATGTGCTTGTTGATGGCGGCACGACTCATGCCCAGAGTGTCGCCCAGCTGCTCGCCAGAATGAAACTCACCATCAGATAAAATATCGACCAGTTTTAGCGGGACACTGTGGTCTTTCATGCGATCACCCCGACAGCATTGCACTCACCCTGCGCCTGAATAAAGCGGACTTCAGGCTCCAGCCAGACATCAAATTTTTCACCCACCCGGGCGCGCACTGTTTTTGCCAGCGCAACGATATCCTCAGGCGTGGCATGGTCAGCGTTAATCAGCACCAGAGCCTGTTGCTGGTGAACGGCGGCGCCTCCAATGCGATACCCTTTCAGCTGACACTGATCGATAAGCCACCCTGCAGCCAGCTTGGTTTCTCCATCTGGCATCAGATAGTGTGGCATAGTGGGAAATTGGGTCAGCAGGGAGCTACACTGCGCCTCAGTGACGACCGGGTTTTTAAAGAAGCTGCCGACATTACCGGTGACTTTCGGATCCGGTAATTTGCTCTGCCGCATCTGGCAAACCGCGTGATAGACATCCCAGGCATTAGCTGTCACCGGGTTAAGCGTTTTCAGATCGCCATAGGTTAATACCGGCTGCCATTGCTTAGGCAGGATCATCCCGACGGCGACGATGACATAGCCTGACTGGTAGCGATGTTTAAAAATGCTGTCACGATAGCCAAACTCACAGGCTTCACGATCGAGGCGTTCTGTCTCACCACTGTGCAGATTAAGTACATCCACATATTCGCAGACATCTTTTAATTCCACACCATAGGCACCAATGTTCTGAATCGGTGCCGAACCCGTCATTCCAGGGATCAACGCCAGGTTTTCCAGGCCAGTGATCCCTTTTTCCAGCGTACTCTTAACCAGCTGATGCCAGTTTTCACCTGCCCCGACATGCAACTTCCAGCACTCAAATTCATCCTGAATTTTGATGCCTTTAATGCGATTCAGCACCACGGTACCGGCAAAATCCTCCATGAAGAGGATGTTACTGCCTTCCCCGAGCACAAGGAAAGGTGTCTGATTACGCTGGCTATCCTGCCATGCGGCCAGAATAGCGGCTGGCGTCTCTGCGACGATGCGTTTTTGTGTGTGTACTTCAAGCCCAAGCGTATTGTCGGCTTTTAAGGAGGGATGCTGGCTGGACATTTGACGGCCTTTACTGAGTTATCTGGCCGTAGTTTACCGTATCAGAGAGGGGTTCTCAGGCTGTTTTCGGAGA
>NZ_JACVVI010000028.1:0-28115 GCF_016658625.1 Pantoea sp. S62
GGCGTGCTGTCGCTGGTGCTTGCGCCGTCGGCGACCGGGTTACCGGCATCATCGGTCATGCCCGGCGTTGTGGCGCTGGTGTCGACGGTGATATTCACGGTGTCGCTGACCGCGTTACCGTTCGCATCGGTGCCGTCAACGACCAGCGCGTGCTCGCCGTCGGCCAGCGGTGCATCCGGCGTGAAGGTCCAGCTGCCGTCCGCATCGACGGTGGCGGTGCCGAGGTCGGTGTCGCCGTCGGAGATTACCACGGTGGAGCCGGGCTGCATGCCGCCGCCGTTAATGGTAGGGGTGCTGTCGCTGGTGCTTGCGCCGTCGGCGACCGGGTTACCGGCATCGTCGGTCAGGCCCGGCACGGTGGCGCTGGTGTCGACGGTCACGTTCACGGTGTCGTTCACCGCGTTGCCGTTCGCGTCGGTGCCGTCAACGACCAGGGCGTGCTCGCCGTCAGCAAGCGGGGCGTCAGGTGTGAAGGTCCAGTTGCCGTCCGCGTCCACGGTGGCGGTGCCGATTTCAGCATCGCCGTCAGAGACGGTCACGGTAGAGCCGGGCTGCATGCCGCCGCCGCCAATCGTTGGCGTGCTGTCGCTGGTGCTTGCGCCGTCGGCGACCGGGTTACCGGCATCATCGGTCATGCCCGGCGTTGTGGCGCTGGTGTCGATGATGACGTCGACGGTGCTGCTGCTGGCGTTGCCGTTCGCGTCGGTACCGTCAACGACCAGCGCGTGCTCGCCGTCGGCCAGCGGTGCATCCGGTGTGAAGGTCCAGTTGCCGTCCGCGTCAACGGTGGCGGTGCCGAGGTCGGTGTCGCCGTCGGAGACGGTCACGGTGGAGCCGGGCTGCATGCCGCTGCCTCCGATGGTCGGCGTGCTGTCGCTAGTGGCAGATCCGTCCGCCACCGGGTTACCGGCGTCGTCGACGAGAGAGGGCGTTTTGGCAGGAATAACGCTGGCAGCACTATTGTCTTCACCGGTTGCTGCAGAGTTATCTTCATTCGCTGCTACAGAGTTGTTATTTCTTGAACCCCCACTGCCACCAGAGTTTGACGCTGCAGCCACACCAATCAATGCAGCAAGACCACCTAAAACACCTCCCGCTACGTAGACATTGTCCGCTATAAGAGGATCCGTCGAGGTCGAAACAAGTTCATATACGCTATTCGTCGCATCATAGTCATACGCGTAGATTACACCGTCCGAACCAGAGGCTGTCATGACCGGCATTTCTTCTGCGCTGATGTTTTGCAGGATGATGTCATACTGCTCACCCGTGACATCATCCACCAGCTTGAATTTCATCTGGCCATTCGCTTTTGACGCAATGATCTTCTGGGGAGGCCGTCCATCAACACTGTGAACTTCATAGGACGCAGCCTGTGGCATGGACTCCAATGCCAGCGACTTTCCAGGTTGTAAAGCATGTGTAGCAATAACATTGCCCTGAGTATCTTTAATAATTAATTGTATTTTCATTTTTCACCAATAGTGTTGAAATGAATCTGGCGATTAAAAAACAGCCAGACACTGCTGTGTTATGTTCATAAAAAATTTAAAACAGTGAGTTAACCTCCAGATGGCAGTAAGTCATGACCCGATAACGCGGTGTAATAAAAATGAATAAAAATATATTTTTTATCTTAACGCTTAATAATCAGTGTTATTTGACACTCTGTTTAATAATGCTGATCGGTCTTTTCTAAGCTCTGCTATAGGGTTGGTTGTTTATTGCCATAGCAAGGCTTTAACCTGTTTCATGACCTGGCACTTATCTGAGTGGATAGATAAGTGTTTATCACTTTCATCACTTCTGTCTGATAGAGAGATGGACGATTTAGTTAGTTCATCAACGTTAATCTGCATTCTTACAAATAAAATGATGAAAGGGAATTTACATACTCTCATCCACACGCTGTAGAGAAGAAAACTAACTTGAGGTTCCCAGGCAGGATAAAATTATTTAGTATGGATTTTTTACGATTTTAAACTCCAAAAAAAACTAATCAGACATTGCGTGCCGGATTTTTTTGTCAATCTTGTGTAAATGTATTTAATAAAATGCTATCAGCGCAGAAATGATTTCCGTTGATTTTTCCTGGGATTAACTACTAATAATATCAGTAAGTTATATGTAATCTCCCGGTCTGGTTGACTGTTTTCATTATAAATTTAAACGTAGAAAATACGATTAGAGTTAATGTTATTTTAACAAAAAATAATCGTGCGTTATTATATGGCAATAAATAAAGCTCTTTCATATTTAGCATTAAATGCACTTTTCAAAATCAGCTAATTGATAACAGCAATAGATTGCAATTTTATAACTTTTGTTAAAATAAAGATGTATATCTATCAAAGCTTGTAGTGAGTGTTAAACCCGTGCAGGCTATATCTCATGTGAAGTTAATGATGAGTTTTTAAAGCAAAATTTCACTTTTTTAACTAAGCAGCATGAAACCTGTTAACTTTTATTCCTAATCGGGAATGATGCTTATTACAGACGGTAAAAATCGCGCTTACCTCAGTGATAAGTCTGTTGTTGCTCAGGGCATGCACTGTCTAATCGGGGAAAGTAACGGATAGATAATCTGGCGAGACCTGCCGGGCGGTAGTAACACCCGGCAGATGATGGGGCTAATCAGTCAATCAATGCAGACAGCACTGCTTATATTTTTTGCCGCTGCCGCACGGGCAGGGATCGTTGCGACCAGGCAGTTTCTCAGCTGAGACAGGTTTCTGTGGCACGGGGATGGCTTCCGGCTGGGAAATCCAGTGATCGTGCAGCGCCAGCGCAGCAGGGCGAATCGCCTCAATGCTGGCTTCCATCTCGTCCGGCGTCATGGCGTCAATCTTTTCGAGGTTCTCTTCCACACCGTGCAGGGCGATAGCGTCCAGCGCAGGCTGCAGATCGGCAGGCAGGGCAGACCAGTCAGTCAGCGCGACACCGCGCATATAGCCGAAGCACCACTCTTCCACCACGGTAAACTCCAGACCTTCCATCTCGCGGATGCCAAACAGCGGTTCGAACTGCTCCGGGAATTCAGATAAGCGATCGGCCACATCATTCATATGCTGGAAGCAGAGCGACATAAAGCGCGTCATTTCACGCTCGTTGCTCCATTTTGGAATCTGCTTCTCGCCACCCCACAGCGCCACCAGCCACTGGCTGGGTTCGACGGTGACAGGGCCGGAGAGGACAGCAGTCAGCAGGCCATCCAGTTCGGAGACATCAATAATCGACGCTTCGCTGCCATATTTTTCCAGCATATCTTCCAGCCATTGCAGCTCTTTTTCGGACAGTGGGCCTTCTTTCATGCGGTTGCCTCCCGGGCATATCAAATTTCAGCGCGGCGTTAAGCCTCAAAACCGCAGCAGTGTACACCCTTGTGGGCTGCAACACAGCTAACCAGGGCAGTACGCAGTGGCTAAACCGTGTTTAACACCACTTTAACCCCATTATGCAGGCGATAGCCCGCAGCACTTTATGGTACATTTTTGCGCTATATCTGGCCTGCTGCGTATCAAAGAAAATTAACCTGATGATTATTAAATGAAAAATGGATTTTCCGGCAGGCAGGCTGTGGCCGTACACCTCACACGGATGGCTTCTGCCAGCCAGTGGATGAGCAGATTAACAACGCGATGCATCCCCTCCGTGATCTTCCTGCTAGCAGGCTGCGGTACCCTGTCGCAAACCTCCGCGCCGGTGGGCGACCGTGTTTATCTGACGCACGCTACCTTTCGCCAAAATGTCGATGACATCGTGCAGCACTACATGCAGCAGAAGCAGGTTCCCGGTATCAGCATTGCGGTGATTCATCACGGCGGTCCGACACGTTATTACCCGTTTGGCGTCACCGATCGGGTGCATCGCTACCCGATCACGCCCGATACCCTGTTTGCGCTGGGATCGCTGAGTAAAGGCGTGACGGCAGAAGTGATCATCCAGCTGGTTGATCAGGGTAAGCTGCGCTGGAGCGATACTCTGGCCGATCTTTTGCCACAGGACGTTCACCTCAGCGCTGACGCGCGGCGCATCACGCTGCTGCAGCTGGTGACGCACACCTCCGGTCTGCCGCGTCAGGATATGGATCTGCCGATGCTGCTGCAGTTCGTTCGTTATCTGGACACGGGGGAGAACTTCTATGGCAATCTCGACAGCGACAAACTGCTGAGTTATCTGGCGGATTTCTCAGTACCTTCGGTACGCATGCCGCACTACTCCAATCTCGGCTATGCGCTGCTCGGCTTTATCGTGCGCACCCGTTTTCATCAGGACATTCAGATGCTCGCGTCACAGCTCATCTTCACGCCGTTAAAGATGAATCAGAGCAGCTTTGAACCGGAGCGGCTGAAGGGTTATCCGCTGCGTGCGCTGGGTCATGCCGGCGATCAGCCGAAATTTATCCGCCGTGGTACGCTGACGCCCGACTGGCATTTTCACGGCAATATGGTGGCAGCGGCCAGTCTTTACAGTAATGCGCGCGATCTGAGTGCTTATCTGCGCGCGCATCTTGATGCGACCGGTGATACGGCATGGGATCGGGCTTTTGCGGCGGTGAACCGGCCGTGGTATCAGCAGGGGGCGCAGGCGCAGAATATCGCCTGGGTTACCGACACCATCGAAGGGCAGCAAATCACTTATCAGGTGGGCTATATTGGCGGCTACGCCAGTTTTATCGGCTACGATAAACGTCACGGCAATGCGATCGTGGTGCTACAGAACGGCTTTAACTGGAGCAACTATTTAGGCATTGCGTTGTTGGTCGATCTGGCAACTCAGGATAAAGTGGTCTGATCCGTTACCTGGCCTGTGTGCAGTAAAGCGAACCGCGCTGTTTTCCCTGCACATAGCATCAGCACAATGGAACTGAAGTGCGATAAACTTTAGCCTGACTGTCAAAATTCAACGTGGAAATCATTATGCGCAGGACTCAACGTGTACTTTTATCAATGGGATTACTGGTTGGCTCGCTGAGCCTGATCCCCGCTGTACAGGCTGCTGGCGAAGCAACGGACACCGTTCCGCCACCGCCGCAGATCCAGCCCGCTAATCCTGATGCTCAGCCCGCGACGCCAGATACCGGCACCGCTCAGCCGGATGCCGGTGCGGCGCAAAACCAGGCACCGACCAGCTCACAGTCTAATGATGGTATTACGCCGACTACGCCAAACACGCCGTCAACGGTCAATGGTGCGCGCCCTAATTACGATCTCAGCACCATCATCATTGACTACAAACAGTACAACATCGGTGACATCGTGCCAGAGAAGTACACCGATAAAACTTTCACCATCACCGAGTGGCAAAAGCGTAATCTGCCTGCACCGCAGGAAAATACCCACTGGGCGTATATCAACGCCAACTACATTCTGATTACCAATGACACCGGCAAAATCGTCATGGGTAAATCGGGTGATATCTTCTTCCGTGGCTGATTCCGTGGCTAAATAAAATCAGCCGGTCGTGATGACCGGCTTTTTTTTAGCTGAAACGCTCTGCACCAAAGCCTGCCAGCATCGGGTGCTTTTCACCGCTTACGATCTCCTCCGCGAGTAATTCCCCGACAATCAGCGCCAGGGTTGCGCCGGAATGCGTGAACGCGACATAACAGCCCGGCACCTTTTGCAGTTGTCCCAGCACCGGATCGCCATCGCCCGGAATCGGCTTCAGGCCAATCTTCCAGCTCTGAACGCTGAGCGGCTCATCACCCCGTAACAGCCTGCTCGCTTCATCTGCCAGCTTTACCACGACCTGCTCATCAATATGATACTCACCGCCGGGCAGCAGCCGGATATCCTCTTCGTACCAGTCATGATCCAGCGCATAGCGGTTACCCGGATTGGGACGTATGGCGGCGCGGGGCGTGTTCAGCACCGATTTCAACTCATGGCTACCCGGTTCCGTGATAACCAGCATGGAGACCGGCGATCCGTTGGGAATCGTCACGCCAAGCGGTGCAACCACATCTGGTGTCCAGGGACCACAGGCGACCACCACCGCATCTGCCCGCAGTTCACCCTGTTCACTGAGGATGCCACAGGCGCGGCCCTGCTCGGTGAGCACGCTGGCTTTACCGGCATGCTCTATCACTTCACCCCCGCGCGCCCGGAACTGATTCACCAGATAATCGGTCAGGTGCGGCAGGCTGACCCAGCCTTCGCCGGGATTGAATATCGCCTGCGACGGCAGCGCGTCGGGGTCGATGGCTGCATCCGCCTGCGCCACGTTATCCGCGGTCATAAGTTGTGAGTCGTAGCCGTGGGCTTTCTCATAGGCATGCCGCGCCTGGGTTCCGGCTGCATCGTCTTTAAACCAGCAGACCCCGCCATCAAAACGCAGCCAGTCGAGGTCAGGATGTTGAGCAAACAGGGTGCGATAGCGATCAATGCCCGCCATGCGCAGCGCGTGGTAGGGCAGGGAGCGCTCACCCGCTGAGTTGAGCCACGACAGTGAACGTCCCGATGCGCCGGAACAGAGCGCCGCTTCGGTCACGAGCGTCACTGCCGCACCCCGTTTGGTCAGCTCCAGCGCCGTCGACACACCGATCACGCCACCGCCCAGTACCACCACTTTCAATTCAGTTTTTAACGCCATTATCAGGTTCCTTGCTCAGTTACAGCACTTCAGAGAGAAAACGTTGCAGTCGCGGCGACTGCGGTGCATCAAAAATGGCGCCCGGCGGTCCGGCTTCAACAATCTCGCCTTCATCCATAAACACCACCTGATCTGCCACTTTGCGTGCAAAACCCATTTCATGGGTCACCACGACCATCGTCATGCCGCGACGGCAGAGATCCGCCATCAGCGTCAGGACACCTTTCACCAGTTCGGGATCGAGCGCGGAGGTCGCCTCGTCAAACAGCATCACCTCGGGATCCATCGCCAGCGCGCGGGCAATCGCGACCCGCTGCTGCTGGCCGCCGGAGAGATCGCGTGGCCGGTGATCGGCACGTTGGCCCAGGCCCACCTCTTCCAGCCGCTGACGCGCAATCGCCATCGCCTGTGATTTGGGCAGGCCTTTGACCCGCCACGGGGCCAGCGCCACGTTCTCCAGCGCGCTGTGATCGGGGAAGAGGTTGAAATGCTGAAACACCATGCCAATCCGCAGCCGCAGCGCATCAGGCTTGTCGTGCAGCACCGATCGGTCAGCCAGCAGGACATCCCCGGACTGCGGCTCATGCAGCCGGTTGATGCCGCGCAGCAGCGTCGATTTACCCGAGCCGGATGGCCCGATAATGCAGGTGGTACTACCTGGCGCGACCCGCAGCGAGACCTTACGCAGCACCTCGATCGGGCCATAGGCCAGCGTCAGATCGCGCAGCTCCAGGCTGGCGCCGTGCCAGCTCGCGCCGTTCAGGTTATTCATGGGTGCCTCCGATTCGGGGTTGCGTGACCAGTGAAACGCCGGGCGCTCTGACTTCATCCACCTCTTTTAAGCCGCTTTTCGGTGCCGTCAGGCGACGGCGGCCGGTGCGATAGCGCACATCGACATAGTTGACCATGTGCGTCAGCGGCACGGTGATGATCAGATAGAACAGCCCGGCCAGCATCAGGGGCGAGAGGTTGCCGGTGAGCACCGCCGCATCCTGACCCACGCGAAACAGCTCCCGCTGCTGGGTCATCAGGCCCAGCAGGTAGACCAGCGAGGAATCTTTGATGATGGCGATGAACTGGTTAACGATGGCGGGCAGCACGCGGCGAATCCCCTGTGGGATCACTACCAGTCGCATTGCCCGGCCATAGCTCATCCCCAGCGCCCGGCAGGCCTCCATCTGGCCGCGCTCCACGCTCTGAATCCCCGCGCGGAAAATCTCGCCCATATAGGCGCTTGCGATCAGGCTGAGGGCGAAGATTCCCAGCGGATAGGGCGTTGGACCGAACAGCTGATAGCTGAAGCGCGCCAGGCCCTGACCAATCAGTAGAATGGTCAGAATCGAAGGCAGCCCGCGAAACAGATCGGTATAGAGCCGGGCCGGCAGGCGCAGCCAGCGTGAGGGCGAAATGCCCATCAGCGCCAGCAGCAGCCCAAACAGCGTGCCGAGCAGCGTGGCCGCCAGCGAGATAATCACCGTGTTGACCAGCCCGGTGGTCAGCATCTGCGGCAGCACTTCCATCATTGATGGAAAATCAAAGAAGGTGCGGGAAAGAATTGTGAGCAGGTCCATCGCCGTCTCCATGCAGGGCGGGGTTTCCCCGGTTAACTCAGGACGCGAACGTCCGCCTCTTTACTGCCCGCCAGGCAGATACTGTTTTGGCATCGGCGATCCGGGAAACCACTTCTCGTAAAGTCGTTTCCAGGTGCCATCCTGCATCGCGGCTTTGATGGCACCGTCCAGCGCGGCCTTAAAGGCGGGTTTGCCTTTGGCAATGGCAATGCCAGCCGGTGCATCAAACGAGGGAATGTCGGCGGCAGAGACCAGTTTGAAGCGTTCGGCGTAGCTTTTTGCCGCCTCGTAGTCCAGGAAGATGGCGTCGAGCGTGCCGTTGTTGAGCGCGGAGACGGCGCTGTTGTTATCCGGGAAGCGCACCAGGTCCGTCTGTGGGAAGTGTTCGACGGCATAGCTCTCCTGCAGCGTGCCCTGAACGACACCGAGCCGGTGTTTTGCCAGGCTGGCGACATCCTTCACGCCGCTGTCAGATCGGGTGAGAACGGTGAGAAATCCCGCCAGATAACCCGTCGAAAAATCGACCGTCTTTTCCCGCGCAGGCGTGATGCCGATAGCCGCCACCGCCGCGTCATACTGACCGTTAGCCACGGCCGGCATGATCGCCGAGAAGTCCTGACCAATAAAATCGACCTTATCGATCCCGATACGGTGGGCGACATCCCGGAAGAACTCGACGTCAAAGCCGGTGAACTGACCGCTGGCATCCGTGAAGGTGTACGGTTTGGAGTCGCCGACGCTGGCGACGCGAAGCTGACCGGGTTCGATCAGCCCATAAGGATTGTTGTCGCTGGCAGCCAGCGTACAGAATGAAAGTGAACAGAGTGCGAGGGCGGTGCCGAGCAGTGTGCCCAGGGTGGTTTGCGATTTCATAGCTCATCCGTTTTTGCAGGTTTAAACATCAGAGACTGTTGAGCCAGCAATTATAATTGAGACCGGTCTCAACGCAGGTGGCACCTTAAGACGTGGGCATTGTGAGACCGGTCTCAAGGGGTTACAATGAGTTTAAGCACAGCCTTTTTTCGGCGTCAATATTCCTGTCATCAACCTGTGATTCAAAATAATTATGACAAGTCAGAAACGACAATCGAAAGCGCCTACCGTGGCGGATGTGGCACGTGCAGCAAACGTCTCTAAAGCTCAGGCGGCGCGTGCGCTGGGAGGCTATGGGGCGGTCAGTGATGAGGTGCAGGAACGGGTCAGCAGCGCAGCCTCTGCGCTGGGCTACCGTCCGAATGCCCTGGCCCGCAGCATGAATACCGGGCGTTCTAATACCATCGGTGTGATTGTCGGCGATATCGAAAATCCTCACTTTGGCCTTGCGCTGCGCGGGATGGCCGATGTGGCACGCACGGCGGGTTACCATCTGCTGCTCAGTAACAGCGATGAGAAACTGCAGGCTGAGCAGGATGCAGTGCGGGTGATGCTGGAAAAGCAGGTCGACGGCATTATCGTTGCGCCATGCTGTTCGGAGCACCAGCACAACAGCCATCTGACGCAGGTACTGGAAGAGGGCAGAGCGCTGAAATTATTTGATCGCGCAGTGACTGACCTTGATGTGGAAGCAATCTGCTGCGAATTTACTGACGTCGCTGAACAGGCGACTACCCGATTGCTGGAGGCAGGTCATCGTCATATCGCCTATGTCACCAGCATGGCGCTGGCAACCGACTACAGCACGCCGGGCGATTTTGGCCTGACGCCAGTCGCCCAGCGCGTTGGCGGCATGATGCAGGCCTTTGCTGCCGCGGGCGTGGCGTTTGATCCAACGCTGGTGAAAGTGAACGCGCTGGATGAAGCGGAGATTGCCCGTATTGTGGCTGAGCTGTGGCAGCGTCCGCAGCCGCCTACGGCGCTGGTGGCCTCAGACAGCGTGGTCGCGATGTGGCTGCTGCGGGAAGTCACGCAGCGCGGACTGCGCATCCCTGCCGATCTCTCCTTTGTGATGTATGACAATTTTCCGTGGAGTGAGATTGTCACGCCGCCGCTGACGGTGGTAGCGCAACCGGTGTATGAGATGGGCCGGGAGGCCGCACGACGCCTGATTTCGGAGATACGCGGCGAAGCCGTCGGGCCGATGCCGCGCTTTGATGCCCGCCTGATGATTCGTCAGTCGATTGCTGCGCCGGCCAGCCTGGTCAGCGCGGAATGATTAGGTCATCCGGGCCAGCCGAGCAGGCGACTTAGCTGGCGCATAGCTGCGGTAATTTGCGTGTCGCTGCAATTACCATAGCCAATAACCAGCCCCTGCTTCACCGGTTCGCGCAGACAGAAGGTCGAGAGAGCCGTGGGCGCGTAGCCCGCCTGGAGCAGTGTGCGGGTAATAGTGACGTCATCCCGATGAGGATCGAGTGGCAGCACCAGATGCATACCGCTGTTGCCACCCAGCAACGGAATCGCCTGACCTGCAGCGCGCTGCAGTTCGGTTCGCAGCCATGCCTGTCGCTGACGATAGAGACGACGCATTTTGCCCAGATGTCGGCGATAATCACCACTGAGAATAAAACGCGCCAGCGCCTGTTGTTCCAGCCGGTTTCCGCCGCGCAGGATTTGATGCAGTGCCGGTCGCAGACGCCTGACCAGCGGCGCGGGCAGCACCATAAAACCGATGCGCAGCGCGGGGAATAGCGTCTTGCTGAATGAGCCGAGATAGATAACCGGAGCATTATCGGTCATGCCCTGCATCGCCATTACAGGTTCGCCGTGGTAATGGAAGTCGCCATCATAATCATCTTCAATAATCCAGGCCTGGTGCTGCTGCGCAGCCGCAATCAGCGCCAGACGCCGGGCCGCGCTCATGACGACGCCGGTGGGATACTGATGGGTAGGCGTGGTATAAATCAGACGGGGTGGAGCCTGTTTCCAGTGTTCCGGCTCGGGGGCCATTCCCTGGTCATCGGTGCGGATCGGGACAACGTTAAGTTCTCCGGCCTGCAGAGCCGATTTGGCATTACGATAACCCGGTTCTTCAATCCAGCCATAATCGCCCGGATTACTCAGCAGGGCGACGCACAGCGTTAACGCCTGCTGCACACCTTCAGTAATCACAATCTGTCCGGGGTCACAACGTACACCGCGCGTGATACGCAACTGTTGCGCCAGTACGGCACGCAGTTCTGCTTCACCAAAGGGATCGCCATAGCCGAGCAGCGACGGTGGCGGGTGACTCATTACCTGACTCAGCGCCCGGCGCCAGGCCGCCATCGGAAAATGGTTCAGGGCAGGTATGCCGGGTCGCAGCGGCAATGAGCCGGTGTCGATCCACTGGCTTTGGTGAAAAGCTTCAATCCGTTTTGCCAGCGGCCAGCGGGCTAGCGTGTCGTCATCCGCCTGCCCGGCAGGCAAAGCCAGTGAGCTGACGCGGCTGCCCTGTCGATCGCTCATCAGATAGCCCTCAGCCTGCAGTTGGGTCCAGACGTTAAGCACGGTATTCCGCGACACCTGCAGCTCAACTGCCAGTTGCCGCGTAGACGGTAACATCGCGCCAGCGGCAAGCTGCCCTTGCAAAATGCCCTGTTTTATCCGCTGATAAAGTTGCTGCTGCAGCGTGGTCCCGGCGGCGGATATCAATGGTGCCAGCAGCAAAGGGGAGATCTCTGGCTTCATAGTCGGGTCCCGTGGATCTATCATTTTTCCTGATTGTGGTACTTTTTAACCCACCATGATAGTGGCAATCTGTGGATATCATCTGCAGCCGGGAGGCGATATGTCACAACACCTGAATCAATTCGGTCAGCCGGTCGGCCAGCCTTTACCAGACTGGCAACCCCGTCCTTTGCCCCAGCATCAGGTTTTCACCGGCGAGTCATGTCGGCTGGAGCCGTTCAGTGCAGCACGGCATGGTGATGCACTGTATGAGGCCTGGTCACTGGCTGAAGATGGGCGTGACTGGACTTACCTGCCTGTTGGGCCCTTTACCGGGCACAATGCGTGGCAGGACCATGCAGCACAACTTGAAGCCAGCCGCGATCCGCTACATTTCGCCGTCATCGATCTGGCTACGGAGCAGGCGGTGGGCAGCCTTTCATTAATGCGCATCCAGCCTGAACATGGCGTAGTGGAAGTCGGGCATGTCACGTTTTCGCCCCGGCTGAAGCAGACCCGCATGGCGACGGAAGCGCATTTTCTGCTGATGCGTTACGCTTTTGAAACGCTGGGCTATCGCCGCTATGAATGGAAATGTGATA
Organism: Pantoea sp. S62; assembly: GCF_016658625.1. Taxonomy (NCBI): domain Bacteria; kingdom Pseudomonadati; phylum Pseudomonadota; class Gammaproteobacteria; order Enterobacterales; family Erwiniaceae; genus Pantoea; species Pantoea sp. S62. The sequence goes on from NZ_JACVVI010000028.1 coordinate 12,353, forward strand.
GCTGTAATGGGCCTTCCCGTAAGGCCGCGGCCCGTCTCGGTTTCCGTTATGAGGGGGATTTCCGCCAGGCAATCGTTTACAAAGGCCGTTCTCGTGACACCAGCTGGTTCTCGATTATCGATAGCGAATGGCCGCAGGTGAAAAAGGGCTTTCAGCGATGGCTGGCGGAGGATAACTTTACCGCCGACGGTCAGCAGCGAGAGAAGCTGGAAGCACTACGCGACAGACCCTGATTGGGTAGTGGGCTCACAGTAGAATATCTTTCAGGACCGCTGCCAGCAGGGTGGTGGTCATGAGGATAGATAACCGTTTGATCCAGCGCATATCAGTGCTCAGTGTCACAACGTCATTTCTCAGACTGTCGACAGCGCCCGTTAATCGGAAATTCATTTCACTGAGCATCGCTTCCATCTTATCCACTTTGATTTCCAGGTGATTAAAACGGATGGCCAGCTTGTCGGTTTTTCTTTCAACATGGCAAAGCCGTTCGTCGATCTGATTAACTTTTATGGTGAGATGCCCAAGCCGCTCGTCGATCTGATTAACTTTTATAGTGAGGTGCCCGAGCCGCTCGTCGATCTGATTAACCTTTGTAGTGAGATGCCCGAGCCGCTCGTCAATCTGATCTACTTTCGTCGTAAGCTTGCCGAGTCGATTGTCCATCTGGTCAACTTTCATCGTAAGCTTGCCGAGCCGATCGTCCATCTGGTCGACTTTGGTCGTAAGTTTGCCGAGTCGATCGTCTGTCTGTTCGGCTTTTGTCTGAAGCTGGCCGATCCGGACGTCAATATGTTTGGCTTTGGTCTGAATCTGACCGAGCTGCTTCCCGACCTGTGCGCCTGGCTGCCTCTGCTGCATATCGGTAAACACCTCCACCATCGCCTCCGCTTGCTGATCGTCGATCCCCGCCTGTTGCAGCGCTTTAAAGGCTTTGTGGGTACTCATCATTGTGATGAGTCTCACGACACCTCCCTGTGTACTTCGGCGATAACCGCATTATGACAGGCAAAAAGCGTATCACCACTCAGTCGGTTATATTTTGCGCGCCTTGCCGAAAAATATCAATTAGTACAACAGGTAACGTGCAGAGGAGTGCGGGTTGGCTCGCAACAGGAAGTCGATGACAGGATGAGGCGCCTCTGCGGTAATCCGCAGAGGCGGGAGAAGAAAAAACGGGTCTTAAGGCTGTGGTACGATTTTAATTTCAACCATGCCGATGCCCAGTTTGCGCGGATCCTGACCTGTGATATTGCCGGTGTTACTCAGCTGCGGCTCAGGGGGGGCAATGACCAGTTGATGGCTGGCGCCTGGATTGTCGAAATGCAGGGTATGCGTCGATACCTCTTCGCCCAGCGACAGCAGTTGCTGCTGATCGCCCACCCGAACCGGGATCGCGCGATGTGCGTTGGGGCCATACGCGCGTGCGGTAATGACCAGATCAAACTTAGCCGGGAGTGCATCGACATAATCGATATGCACTTCTGGCGCGAGATTGGCGTTTGACCAGCGCCCCCAGCTCTCTGGCCGTGAGATGCCGCTGAAGCTTTTAATCGTTTCCGGCGCGCCGGGCACATCAAGCCGGAAGCTGTCAGCGCTATAGCGAATGTTATTATCTTCAATGCGGATCTGCGCCAGGTTCTGCTGGTAACGTGCCTCGCTGACAGCGCCGTCCGGGAACTGCACTTTGCCTTTCCACTGCGGTTTGTCGACATGTGTCACGGTTGGCGTGCCGCCGAGCTGCCCCATCGCCACACAGAGATCGCCGGAAAGAGCCAGCGAAGGCTGCCAGAGTCGCGCCATTTTAAAACAGCGATCCACCCAGAGGAATTTATCGGCTGAAGCGAAATCGGCCAGCTGATAGCGCAGCGGGGCCGAATATTCCCCTTCCGGCATCGGCTCAACATGCTTATCGCTGATGCGGAACAGAATCGGCAGTTTAAAGGTGGTGCCTGAGAAGCTGAAGGTATTCTTCGCCTGATCCACCGTGAAGCTGTCTATCTTCTTCGGGAAGTTCCAGAGCTGGATGATGTCGGGTTTCCAGCTCGCCACCTTACTCTTCATGTCGTCGAACTGGGTGGAGAGCGAAAGAGAAGAAAGGCTGCTGCGGCCCAGGCCAATCGCGTTATCGCCGCCGAGAATATCCAGCAGCGTCGCGCCATTATCCAGCGTGCTGCGCTTCGCCTCCATCAGCTCCGCCTGCGGTTTATCACCCCGGATCACCATGAACAGATTGCGACGTGGCTGTTTGACCAGCCACGGATGCGCCGTGTTGTTCATGGCCAGATGATCGGAGCTCACCACAATCACGGTGTTTTTAAACCACGGCGACGCTTTGATGCGTGTGATCAGCCGCGCCACATGTTCCTGCGAGCAGGCGACCGCGCTGAAGGACTGATTCGGTTTGCCATCAATGCTATAGCTCCTGCGATCGCAGCTGCGTGAGATAAACCCGTCCGGGTGATGCGTATCAACGGTCAGCGTAAACAGTGCGAAAGGTTTACCGGCCTGCGAGAGTTCCTGATACTTCTCAAAGACTTCATCTAGCACCGTATCGTCGTAATAACCCCAGTTATTGCGATAAGCAGGATCGGCAACGCGGCTTTTCAGCTCCTGCGAACCATAAAGATTTTTGGGGTCGAAACCGTGCGATTTCAGGAAGACATCTTTACCGGCAAAACGCAGATCGGCACCCTGAATAAACCAGTTCTGGTAGCCGGAGTTTTTCAGGATGTCGCCCAGACAGACGTTTTGCGGATAGAAGCTGGAGAGCGATGCCGACGCATTACCATCAAACGGCGCAAACAGCGGAATGCCGCACTGTGAGGCGACCATGCCTGCAATGGTGTAGTCGGTGCCGGGTAACTGTTCGGTTTCGCTGAAGTCGATACTCTGCTCTTTCTGCCGGCTCAGCTCAGGCGCCAGGCCAGGAAAGGCGATGGGGTCGAAATAGGTGCGCTCTAAGCTTTCACCATAGATGTAAACCACGTTAAGGCGCGGCTGTTCAATGCGATTACGCGGCACTTTATAGAAGTTGTCGAAGTCAGAGTCCGCCATCTGGGTATGCGACACGATGAGCGTCGCGACCTGGCGAAAGGCCGGGGTGGTCTGCACCGAACCGAGCGCGCAGGCGGCAGCCAGCAGTGACCAGCCCATGTGATGGGGACGCTTACGCCGACGCAGAATCCACGACAGCAGGCAGAACAGCAGGAACAGCACAATAATCAGCCCAATCGCGGGCACCACATATTTACTGACACCCGCGCCGGTCAGGCTGTTAGTCAGCGTATAGAGCACCGCATCGTTGATGCCGTCACCGGTAAAATAGTTGCTGGCATAAAGGGTGGCGTTCAGGACAACGAAAAGCACCAGCATGATAAGAACAAGAATAAACCAGAATTTGTTACGCCCGGCTTTACAGGAATAGATTGCAATAGCGGCCAGAAACAGCACGACGGAGACCAATTCGGACAACGGTAAATCCTCTCTCTACAGGGTTGCACGAGGCTTCACGCAACCGGCCACCTTCGGGGGATAGTTTTTCGACAATCTATATTGGCTGTCATCCGGCTGCAACATATCCGGCCCGATTTGTGCGGTGGAGAGCAGATTGGTTCAGAAGTGAGGTTTTCAGGCGTGACGGTGGCTGGCGCACCGTCAGCAGAGCAGAAGTCAGGACGTTTTTCAGAGTTTGCCGGTGAGGTATTGCGCTTCTCCGTCGGCAAAACTCCAGTCACCTTTGTCATTGGTGATAAAGCTGATCATTAAATCGTTGCCCTGCACGCCACAGTGCTCACGCAGCTCACGCGCCAGCTCCGCCATAAAATGTTGCTTCTGTTCACGACTGCGTGGGCTGGTATAAACCCGCACCATCACCAGATTATCGCTGCGGCTGAATCCCAGGCCGGTATCCTGAAACACCATCTGATAGCGCTTGTTTTCCTGAACAATCTGATAACGATCCCGTTCAGGCACTTTAAAGGCTGTCAGCACGGCACGGTGCGCCGCATCCAGCAGTGTACGCAGCTCTGATTCTGAACGACCCTGAATAACATCGAATTGCAGCAGTGGCATGGTGAATTCCTCATCGTGATTAATGAGCCTATGGTGACCCCTTTATCCGGCGGGAAAAAGCGCGTAGCCTGAAATGATTATTCACTATAATGAACAATCGCAATGAAAGAGATGAAAACGGATACGCTGTGGGATCATCTTCACTGGCTGACCGTACTGGCTGAGCAGGGCAGCTTTACCCGCGCGGCGGAGCGGCTGGACGTCAGCAAAGCTGCGATGAGTCAGAAAATCAAAGAGCTGGAGCAGATAGCCGGTGTACTGCTGGTACAGCGTACCACGCGCAGCGTACGACTGACATCAGCGGGTGAGAAGCTGGTGGAGGAGTTGCGCGAGCCTTTTGCCCGCATCGAACAGAGTTTTTTCAGCGTGCGTGATACCGCCGGGCCAGTGCGTGGTCTGGTGCGTATTACCGCGCCGGTAGCGTTTGCCCGGCAGCAGCTGGTGCCGATTATTGGTGAGTTTCTGCGTGACTATCCGCAGCTGCGTCTGCAGCTGGATGTGACCGACCGCATTGTGTCGCTGAGCAGTGAGGGGTTTGATCTGGCCATCCGGCACAGTGACACGCTGCCGGAAACCCATGTGGCGCTGCCGCTGTGTGATACGCAGACAGTGTTGGTGGCCTCACCTGCCTATCTTAACCAACAGGGTATACCGAACACGCCGCAGGATCTGATGCAGCATAACTGCCTTTACTATCCGCGTGGTGTTGAATCACCGCGCTGGCGGTTTGTAACCGCAGCGGATGGTGAAGAGGTGCAGGTGCGGATTCAGGGCTGCTTTGCCACTAACAACAGTGAGTCGATACGTGATGCCGCTCTGCAGGGACTGGGAATCGCGATGCTGCCCGACTTCAGCGCCCGTGAAGCGCTGGCCGCAGGCTCTTTGCAGCAGGTGTTACCTGAGTGGCAGCCGGTGGAGGCCTTTGCCGCCCGCCTGTGGATCGTTCGACCCTGGGCGGCGCAGGTACCCCGCGCGGTCACCACTTTTACGCAGTGGCTACGCGCGCGCTTTGACCGTTGATGGCAATGCCAGCGCAGATGATGGGGTGTGCATCATCTCGCCAATCAGGCTGCTGCGGTTATACAAACCCAGTCGCAGATTGAAGTCGAGATGCAGTCGCTCGTTGCCGGTTAATTTGATAATCGGTGGTGGTGTCTCTGGCCGCTGCTGAAACATCACAGACTGCGCAAACGCGCTGCTGCTGTCGGCATGCAGGCGCTGATAGTACCAGGCGCTGGCTTCACCTTTACGCAGATAAAGATTAGCCCGCCGGTATTCGCGCATCGCGACCTGCTGCGCCAGCGACAGAAGCTGGCGTGACGGATTATCTACATTTTGCACAATCAGCGGAAAATCATCACGCTTCTTAAGCTCATGGAAATAGTTGCGGATACCGACGTTTTTAACCGGTGCCAGCTGTTTCAGCCATTCGCGAATAAAGGCATTCTGCGGCGGCGCGGCAATAAACCAGCTCTCGGTGACCGGCGCAAGCAAGTTTAGCGTTGATTGCTCGCGATAGTAGCCGATGAGATCCATTGGCCGCGCATGGTGAACGCGATGCACCCAGGCAAGATTTTCAAACAGCAGGGTGCTGCAGTCGATGCCAATACCGCCATAGCGGTGAATCAGCTCAAGCCGGATGATTTCACTTTTATGTGCCAGCGTTAGATCGGAAGAGATAAAGCTGAGTTCGGGCAGCCACTGCGACAGAGTGCGCTGCGTGACCAGATAAACCTGGTGGTCGGGGTTGTCCCGCCGGATTTTACTGATATTCAGCGCCATTGACGTCGGCAGCTGATCGTTATGCCAGACCATCCAGACAATCTTTGGAATCTCGGGCAGATCTTTCTGCTGAGCAATCAATACGACATTATCTTCCTGTCCCGGATCATATTCCGGTGCCTGACAGAGGCTCTGCTGTTTCTTATTCCATAACATCTGGCTACTGAACGATATTCTTTTCCAGTTACGCCAGAGTTTATGCGCTGGACGTTGGCGATGTGAAGTCATGGTACACCTGTTATTTTTATTTTCCCGCTATAGTGCAGGCTCTGCCCGTTGTGCCTGAGGCGTGAACGGGCGGCATTGCATACTGAGTGCAATCCCGATGAGTGCGGGAATTAATGAATAGTTTTCCCTGGTGGCGACGCAGTGCGGGAGCGCGCGATAGTTTCCTCACGGCTTTTTAATTGCACTGCACCTTTTTAATAAAACATTATTTACACATTAGCTATGTCTTTTTTTGACTTTAGGATAATACGGAAATAATCCGGTCACCTTAATGGAATAATAATATCGCCACTGTTAATCAGTTATTTAAATGTGGCGGAACGCATAACTAAGGAATGTCTGAATATTATGCTAAGCCTTTGGCTTCTCTCAGGGCCCGGACCTCAGAAACAGTGAGTATTGCGCTTAACGTGTGGCGTAAGCCCGGCTCAACAATTTGCGGAATCGGACAGCCTGAAGAGGATTGTCTACGCTTAAGAAGAACTTACTGAGAAAGGAGCGCGCATGCAGAGTGAATCCTATGGTTTACTGGCGGTTGATAAGCAGGGCAATCGCGTCCTGTTTCTTAACCCGGAAACCTTCGCGGTCGAGCGCGAGCTGAACGCTTTTCCACCGCGGCCGCATGAACTCCTGATGCTGGCACCCTGGGGTAAAGCGTATGTGCCTATCTATGGTGACGGTGTTCATGGCAATAACCCGCATCCGGGTCACAAAGTGGCGATCATTGATTTGCAGCGTCGTGAGATCAGCGGCTTTATCGATCTGTCGCCGTTGCGAGCACCACACAGCGGGCAACTGGGCCGCGATGGCAAAGTCTATCTCTGCTGTGAGCAGAGCGCCGCCGTAGCCGTAATCGATCCGCAGACCGACAAAGTGGAAAAGATCATCCCGATTCCTTCTCACAACGCGCATCGCCTGACGCTGTCACCCAGCGGCCGCAAACTGTTCACCGATAACGAAGAGGATGCGACCATCACCGTCGTGGATCTCTGTGAAGCAGAGGGACGGGTGATTGATACGATTCTGCTGCCGGGCCCGATTGCGGGTATCGCCGCCTCACCAAAACACCCTTATCTGGTCGCCAGCGCAGCAGATGCGCCGTTGCTCTATGTGATCGACCGACAGAGCCACCGTATTCGCCAGCGCATTACGCTGCCGGGTCATCAGCAGCCCTGCCAGGTGGTTCGCTTCAGCGCCGATGGCGAACAGCTGGTGGCGATTGGCGATCAAGAACCGCTGGTAACGCTGTTTGACGACCTGCTGAATCCGCTGGGCGATATCAGCGTGGGAAACATGCCGATGGATGGCTGCTTCACGCCAGACAGGCAACAGCTGCTGATTGCGAATCAGGATGACGGCACGCTGAGTGTGATCGATCTGGCGCAGCGTAAAGTGATTGCCACACCGCGTGTCGGAACGGGCTGTGAGGTGCTGGGCTATTTTCCGATGGGTCAGATAAACGGACGATGATAGATCGCAGAACTCCAGTGGCGGCTGCTGGCATGTTTCTCTGCCTGCCAGCCGCGTTTACGTAATTCTCGCGCAATCATCTTGTTCATGATGCCGTGGCCCAGCAGCAGCACCGTGCCACGCCGTGAGTGCTCGATCAGCTTCTCTGCCGCCGCCGAGGCCCGGCTGCGCGCATGTTGCAGCGACTCCGCTTCACCCGCATAACCGCAGAACCACAACAGCCGCAGTAAGGCCAGCCAGCAGATTGTCGGCAGTTGAAAATCCCCCGTTCGCAGCAGCGGTACGGCGACTTCGCTGTAGAGCGCATCAATCTCATGAGGCTGCAGGCCAAGCTGGCTCAGAGAAGATTGCGCGCGGGGCAGGGGACTGCAGACAATAATTGCGGCCTGACGAGCAATCTTAATACTGCGCGGTGGCGGTCCGTCACTGACTCCGGACTGATCGTAAGCTTCGCACCAGTCTGCCAGTGCCTGCACGCTCTGGCGACCCGCTGCCTGGTGGTCAGGTTTACCGTGTCGCATCAGAATAATGGTCATAACACCTCTGTCAGGCTTTTTTTCAGGGTAACGCATTGTCTGCGCTTGCCGCGATTTTTCAGAATAAAGATGAAGTGTCATCTGCAGGTAATCCGGGTGTGCGACAACAGAACCCGATGAAAGGATTTTAGCCCCGCTTATAACGCTTAATGATTAGAGAAAATGCTAACTTACCGCGCAGAGTGATTTTTTATTGTGCGATATAGTGGAGTTAACTGGCTGAATTTGCGCTGAAAATGTGTGATGACGCAATGTGATAGTGAAGTTTTACTAACAATTTGCGCCGGGATCTCTTGATTTATCTACGCGCGTAGATACACTAGGTCCCCAGTGATTGCTCACGGTGCGATGCACAGTAGGCTCCATTGATTGTTAAGTTACATTCGCTCAGTTTAAGCGACCGGTGAAAAATACATCGGCGAAACGGGGCGAAGAACAAGATTCCAACACCAGGGAATCCTTTAACCTTTCATCATGGTTAGTCAACTGAACGTCGCCACCGGGGGAATTCCGCTTTCATCAGGGAATCGACCCATGGACGGGCGTTTATCAATCTGCATACTCATTCAGGGATAGGGTTATGACGGCACACAATTCCGTTAAGCAGCAGGCATCACTGTCTTCCACCTCAGCCGCCGACGAGCGGTTTAACACTTCTTCAGGCCGCAAAGATTTCTGGCGCGCCACTTTCTCATGCTGGCTCGGAACGGCAATGGAGTACGCGGATTTCGCGCTCTACGGTCTGGCTGCCGGTATCATCTTTGGCGACGTATTCTTTCCGGAATCGACTCCCGCAATGGCACTGCTCTCCAGCTTTGCTACCTGGTCAGTCGGCTTTGTTGCCCGGCCTATCGGCGCACTCTTTTTCGGCTGGCTCGGCGACCGCAAAGGCCGAAAGGTCGTGATGATCTCCACCATCATTCTGATGGGCGCTTCCACCACCTTTATCGGCTTAATACCGAGCTATGCCGCGATTGGTGTCTGGGCTCCGGCCTGTCTGGTGCTGCTGCGCTTTACCCAGGGTTTCGGCGCGGGCGCAGAGTTATCGGGCGGCACGGTGATGCTGGGTGAATATGCGCCCGTTAAGCGTCGTGGCCTGGTTTCATCCGTTATTGCTCTGGGGTCTAACAGCGGTACGTTGCTGGCCTCGCTGGTCTGGCTGCTGGTAGTGCAGATGGATCAGCAGAGCCTGCTGGAGTGGGGCTGGCGTATTCCCTTCCTCAGCAGTGCGCTAATTGCCCTTGTTGCGCTGTGGATTCGACGTCACCTGCGTGAAACGCCAGTGTTTGAGCGCAGGAAAGCGGAAATGGAAGCGGAACGTGCAGGCGTACTGGCCGCGCCAGTCGTGGACTCGCGTCCTTTCTTCCAGCGTACCCGCGCTTTCTGGACCATGATAGGTTTGCGCATCGGCGAAAATGGCCCTTCTTATCTTGCTCAGGGCTTCATGGTGGGTTATGTCGCGAAGGTGCTGATGGTGGATAAGTCCGTACCGACGACGGCGGTGTTCCTTGCCTCACTGCTGGGCTTCCTGATTATTCCGTTTGCGGGCTGGCTCTCTGATCGTTTTGGTCGCCGGATCGTTTATCGCGTCTTCTGCCTGTTACTGATGATCTATGCCTGGCCCGCCTTTACGCTGCTGGACACGCGTGAACCGATGCTGGTGATCCCGGTTATCGTGGTCGGTATGGCGCTGGCGTCACTGGGTATTTATGGGGTGCAGGCGGCATGGGGCGTGGAAATGTTCGGCGTTCAACATCGCTACACCAAAATGGCAGTGGCCAAAGAGCTTGGCTCGATTTTATCCGGCGGCACAGCGCCGCTTATTGCCGCTGCTATGCTCTCTTATACCGGTCACTGGTGGCCGATTGCGGTCTACTTCTCGGCAATGGCCGCCATTGGATTCTTTACCACTTTTGTCGCTCCTGAGACGCGAGGGCGGAATCTCAATCTGCCTGAAGATGCCATCTAGATTTACCTGAAGGTGCCGTCTGCCAGGAGAGAGCGATAAACAGCAGGCCGTGTAAAGCGGCCTGTTTTTTTTATGGAGGAACGTGATGTGCCTAAGTCGTTAACGGGAAAAGTGACCCGCAGTGAAGTTGCGAAAGCGGCAGGCACCTCAGTGGCAGTCGTCAGTTATGTCATCAATAACGGGCCTCGTCCGGTCGCTGAGGCGACCCGTCAGCGGGTACTGGAGGCGATTAAAGCCACCGGTTACCGGCCCAATGCAGCAGCACGCGCGCTGGCCTCCGGCAACACCAAAACGTTTGGGCTGGTGGTGCCCAACATCGGCAATCCCTTCGTGGCGTCAATGGCGCACGTGTTGTTGCAGGAGTCGATGAACCACGGTCACGTCATGCTGCTGGGTGATGCAGGTGATGACCGCAAACGCGAACTGGAGTTAATTCAGGGGCTGCTCAATCGGCAGGTCGATGGTTTGTTTTACAATAGCGTCGATCGCCATCCTTACATCGACCTGATTAAAGCCAGCGGAACGCCACTGGTGATGCTGGAGCGGGTTGAGCCTCAGCCGGGCGTGAACATGCTGCGGGTCAATGAGCGTCAGGCCGCGTGGCAGGTGACGGCACATCTGTTGAGTCACGGTTATCAGCAGGTAGGGATCATCAGCGGCCCGGTCGATATGCTCAACGCACAGGATCGTATTCAGGGCTGGCGCGATGCCATGCACGATCGTGGCCTGCCGATTGATGAGTCGCTGATGTTCCCCGCCAGCTACACCCCACAGGGCGGCTACGAGGCGGCACAAACCATGATCGCCCGCGGCTGTGTGCCTCGTGCGTTGTTTACCAGCAATGAAGGTCAGGCGATTGGCGCGCTTCGCGCCTTTTCCGAACATCACCTTCGCGTGCCGCAGGATGTGGCACTGGTCTGCTTTAACGGGACCAATCACTCGTCGTTTCATGTTCCGACATTAACGACCGTGCGCCAGCCACTGCGTGAGATGGCACGCTCTGCGATTCAGATGCTGAAAGAGGGACAGAGCGAAGCGCAATTAAAGGAGTTTCCACACTATCTTGAAATTGGTGAATCCTGCGGCTGTCAGCCGCAAAGTCAGAGTTAATTTATAAAAATATGAAAAGAATCATTATTGATTGCGATCCCGGCAATGGTATCGCGGGTGCCAACACCGATGATGGGCTGGCGATTGCGCTGGCCTTAGCTTCACCAGCCCTGTCGCTGGAATTGATCACTACCGTAGCGGGTAACACGCCATGTGACGTGGGTGCACGCGTTGCCAAAGATCTGATCGTCCGGCTGGGATTATCTATCCCGGTCGTACAGGGCGCGACGCAGGCGTTACAGGAAGATCCTGCGCCATGGCGCGAGACGCTGGATCATCGGGTCAATCAGCTTGCGCTAGAAAAGCTCTGGCAGGATGTGCGTCAGCCAGCCGATATTGCGGCGGATGCGTTTGATGCGGCTGACGCTATCGGCAAACTGATTTGCGACAATCCGGGCGAGATTACACTGGTAGCAATTGGTCCGCTGACGAATGTGGCGCTGGCGATGCAGCGCTATCCCGCCATGGCAGAATCGGTGGCGGAAATTGTGATCATGGGCGGCGTCTTCTCGCTGGATGATTACATCAAAGACACCAATTTTGGTCTGGATCCCGAGGCGGCGCATCAGGTGTTGCACAGCGGTGCTGCGGTAACACTGGTGCCGATGGATGTCACCACGCAGACGCTGCTGACCCAGCAGGATCTGACACGTCTCACCGCGGCCGATCATCCGCTGACCGAATTTGTACGCGACACGCTGCGCCCGTGGATCGACTATTCAATGGAAACCCGTCAGCTGGCAGGATGCTGGATCCACGATGCGCTGGTGGTCGCCTGGTTGCTGAATCAGCGAGTCGCCTCGGGTATCGATTACCGGGTTGATATCGAACTACGTCCCGGTGCGACGCGTGGCAAAAGCTGGCGTTATCGTCAGCCGCTTCGGCTCACTGTCGGTGTGCCTGATCACTGCGGTGCATCGGTGCATGTGCTGCATAGCGTCGATAACACGCTGCTGTTGTCGATCATCGAACAGGCATTTAAGCGCCTGACATCCTGAAGTCATGGGCGATTAACTGCGCCCGCTTACTGCGCGTGATTAACTGCCATGATGGGGCGGTGATTATCATCGGCTGATAAAATCTGTCAGGTTGTCAGCAGCATTCGGGCGCAGGCAGAAATGCAGGGTTTGTGAGCCGATGCAAAGCGTTAAATCGCTTCGCATACGTCGATCCAGCGGGCGTTAGTCAGTTCAGCCATCTGCTGTGGCGAGATGCGGACGGCGCTGTGGATAGCGCCAGCGGCGGGCAGGACTTCTTCAAAGCTGCGCAGTGAAACATCACAGTAGACGGTCAGCGGATTCTCCAGACCGAACGGACAGACGCCGCCCACCGGGTGGCCGGTCCAGTTAATCACCTCGTCGACGCTCAGCATCCGCGCTTTCGCGCCCAGAGCCGCTTTCAGCTTGCGATTATCCAGCCGGGCATCGCCGCGTGTCACAATCAGCACCACGTCGTTTTTCACTTTCAGTGACAGGGTCTTGGCAATCTCTCCTGGCGTCACGCCATGGGCACGTGCAGCCATCCCGACCGTTGCAGTGCTTTCTGCCAGCTCAATAATTTCAATTTCAGGGGCGTGTTCGGCAAAGAACTGGCGCACGGACTCCAGACTCATCTTTCTCTCCAGGCTGATCGAAGGCGTAAAAATTGCCACAAGCCTCAGTGCCTGTAAACGAGATAAACGGAGAATTCGCTGTAATTAAGTCTGTTTAGCTGCCGCTCAGGGTGCAGTTGCCGCATTGTTCGACATCAGGGATGCGATAACGCTGGCAGCAGCTGCGACGGACCAGTTCGCCGTTGCGCGGGATCATGGTGCGATAAAGTGGGTTTTCGCTGCCATCCAGCAGCCGCTGGTTGAAGAACAGCGCCTGCTCCAGTTGCAGGATCAGCGCCTCATCGATCTGGCTTTTCAGCTCACCCAGGAACCACTGGAATGAGTAGCCCATGTTGTTCCAGATGAGTCGGGCGTTGATATCACCATGCTGCGTAATACCCTTGACCACCGGGATCAGATGCTGCTGAATCAGCCGGTCGATGCGCTGCAGGGAATTAAGATAGCGCGCTTCTTCATCTTCCTGCACATCGATCCAGAACGTGGCCGGATGGCCATTCTCATGAAATCCGACGCGAATATGCTCAGGCGAGCAGTCCAGCGCACGTGACTCCTGCAATAACGCCATGATGAGCGGAGGCAGCAGAAGGCCAAAATACCATTGTGCCCAGAGTGACAGCACCGGTTTCGCTTCACGAACGGCATCAGGATGATCGCGATAAAGATAATCGCTATAGCGCTGGATGAGCGGGGCAAAGGCCTCTGATTCCGACCAGGCGGCAAGCGTCAGCGTATCGCGCGGAGCAGACTGGCTGAACTTCGTCGATTCAAGCAGATAGCTGCGCTGTTGCTGCAGCCGCTCATGCAGACTTTCCGCCAGCGGGCGGTCATTCTGCCGGAAGATCATCGACTGAGCGCTAAAACGCTGTTCCTGAGCTGAAGCAGTTGCCATGACGACTCGCAGAAAGTGTAGATAAGAAAGCAAATGATAATCGTTATTGATTAACTCTACAAGTCGTGTAAAAAATCGTCGCTGCTGGCGGGAAATCGGCGGGGGTTGAGAGCGGTCATCAGGCCGGACAGAGCAGCACATCGCTCGCCACTGTTCCGGTCAGCAACGACCGCGTTATGCTTACTCAGGCATGTTCGCTGGAGGTCTGAGGCTGCTGTCGGGGCAAATCTTCCCAGGCGAGAATGGTATTGCGACCCTGATTTTTAGCCACATATAACGCGCTGTCCGCATTGGCGACCGCCAGATCGAACTCATTATCATAAATGGGCGCGATGCCCGCACTGATAGTCACGTGGGTGGAAACGGTCTCATTGAAAAGGTGAGGGATTTCTAAATCCAGCACATACTGGCGAATTCGCTCTGCCAGCTTCATGGCGATCGAACTGTTCACATTGGTCATCAGCACCAGAAACTCTTCGCCGCCGTAGCGGGTGACGACATCGCGCGAACGCACCGCATCACGAATCGCGACAGAGACACGCGCCAGTGCCTGATCGCCCATCGCATGCCCATAATTATCGTTATAGGCCTTGAAGTGGTCGATATCCAGCAGCAGCACGTAGTGGCTGCCGGCGTGGTTTTCCAGAATATTATCGAGCCGGTTCTTCAGGCCGCGACGGTTATAGAGTCCGGTCAGCGGATCGAGCATGCTGAGGTCACTGAATGTCTCTTTCTCTTCATAAAGCTGATGCATCAGACGCAGGGTAAAGTTGTCGGCACGGCGGCGCATCAGATGCTGCAAAGAGAAACCGATCAGAGGCAGGATGATGGTCAGCAGGATCAGCGGCAGATGCTGTCCATTGTCGAGCAGTAATACGGTGAAGACCGGCGGCGCGACGTGCAGACAAAATGCACCCAGATAATCGCTCAGGGCGATAGCACTGATAAATAACACACTGATCAAACTGATAATAAGAAAGCCACCATCAAAATAGAACACCTGATGAAAGCGATAATTAATGTGCCAGGCCCAGAGCATGCCCAGCAGTAGTGCCACAGGATTTAACAGGGGAAGTTTTAGTCTGGGCCATATTAAATAGGTAATTAACATGATGCCGCTAAAAGCAGCCACACAAATTACCGGCAGTGTCGCGTCATTGGTCTCATTGCTCATTACAGGCAGCAGATAAAATAGCGAAACGGCGATATTTAAAAAGAGAAAAAGCATCACTGAAAGCCGGTATTTACTCTGTTTCAGTTCTTCATATGATTGTAATTTCATTATAAATACTCGTGACGGCCCTGAAATACCAAAGCGCAAGCCGGCAAAAAAAGATTCTGCCAGAGAGTGAGCAAATTATTGCTGTTGCTGTTATTAAAGGTGTTATCGGCCGCAATCTAGCATTTTCCAACTGGTCTGTCATCTTCGTTGCCGGATGTGACAAAAACAGGCTGCAAGGCCGTTAAAACTGTCATATGATAATGGGAATGCTTATCATTTGAGGTTTGCGTCATGGGGATAGCGATTATTGCGGCCTGCGGCCTGTGGGGAGTCAGCTGGGCACTGGGTAAAAAACTGGATAGCGCGTGGGGCGTATTGCTGCCCTGCATCGCACTGCCGCTGTTCGCCTTATGGGAACCGAGCTTCAGTCAGTGGCGGATGGTCATGACGGTGGCGCTGCTGCTGACTGTCGTGATGCTGTTTAATCAGCGTCTGCGACACTATCTGCTGTTGCCATCCTGCCTGGCATTAGCGGGTGGCCTGGCGGCGATCTCTGTGAATTTTCATCTGATTTAATCGAGGCGAAGAGGGTGAAATCGACGTGCCGGGTGAGCTAAAGCGAGCTGAAAAACTAAAATGAGCAGGGGATAAAACGGTACTGCAAGGGAAGCAAAAGGGCATTGCGGGGAAAACAGAGGATGACAACGTTGGTGCGAAGAGAGGGACTTGAACCCTCACGTCCGTTAAGACACTAACACCTGAAGCTAGCGCGTCTACCAATTCCGCCACCTTCGCATCGAGTTGTCTGTTCATATCACCGCAATGGTGCGAAGAGAGGGACTTGAACCCTCACGTCCGTTAAGACACTAACACC
>NZ_JACVVI010000029.1:0-24941 GCF_016658625.1 Pantoea sp. S62
GTTCGGGCACCATCTTTAAAGAACCCGCCTCTGGCGGGTTTTTGCGTTCTGGCACGAACCCGTTATCGAAGGTTCGCCAGACTCCCCCGACATTTCCGAATTTCACTTCAGTCCGGCGCATTTCGCCGCACAACGCTGTAGCAATGTAAACAGATTTCACGGTGAAACCAATTTGCTGCTTCGCCTCTGTGCTGTGTTGCCAGACCCGCACCGCCTGATGTGCTGTCCAGCCTGCAATTGGCCGCGGCTAATCGTGTTTTAGTAGCCACTCTTTACAGAATCAACCTGACAGGCACAATAGCCATTTTTACAGTTCTCTCATGATCATGTCAGAAGAAGCGCTGCGTCTGCAGATACAGAACCTGAAAAAGCATAATGCGCGTCTGAAGCGTATAGCGCATGACGCTCGTACAAAACTCAACGCGGCACTGGATGGCACCGGATTATTCCTGTGGCAGCTTGATATTCCCAGCGGCAAACTGGTGATCTTCAACCGACGCTGGGGTGCGATGCTCGGCTTCCAGCCTAAAGAAACCGACGCCAACTTCGAATCGTGGAAAGAGAGTCTGCATCCTGATGATGCCGCCGAAGTTTTGCGGGCATTTAACGATCACATCGCCGGAAAAGCGCCTTACTATGAAGCGCTGCATCGCATGATCGCCAAAAATGGCAGTATCACGTGGGTGCTGGATCGGGGCCGGGTCAGCGAGTGGAACGCGCACGGCGAGCCGGTTAAAGTCATCGGTACTCACATCGACATGACCAAAGAGAAGGAATATGAAGAGCAGCTCGCTCTGCTGGCGCTGCACGATCCCCTTACGCTGCTCAATAATCGCCATGCCCTGCAAAATGCTTTCTGTGAAATGAAAGCGCAGGGGCCGCTCTGCGTTGTCTTTATTGACCTGGATAACTTCAAACACGTCAACGATACCCTGGGGCATCGCAGCGGTGATGAAGTGTTAATTCAGTTAAGCCAGCGATTGACTGAGCTCTCCCCGGCAGAAGTAATCATTGGCCGGCTCGGCGGCGATGAGTTCGTCCTGCTATTGCCGTTTGCACTCAGGCAGCCGCAGGTCAGACAGCTGGCGCATGCCTGCCTTGATGCGGTACTTACCCCTTTTGATTTGGCTAACGGGCACGCGCACATAGGCGCGTCAGTAGGCGTGTCACAGGTTGAGGTAAAAGATGACTTTGATACCGCCCTGGCACGTGCTGATGAAGCCATGTACCGCATAAAGAAGAACGGTAAACGCGGTGTTGCCTTTTATTCCGCCGTGTCTGACCCCCTCTGACGCTGCCAGGCTTCCTCCCTGCAGGCCACTGACGCACGATTTCCCGACAGGCACTGCACGATTCCATCCGTCATTTTTTAATTTCTCCTTCTACTCGCCGCCTGCAGGCTCATAAAACCTATGAATTTCTCCACAGAAAACATTTTTTAGTACTATTCCGAAAACCCGATTTTCATCCCCGATTTACCTGAATATCACCGCTTCGTTTAATCCTGAATATCTGTACCAATTATTGCGTATCATTCTGATTAAAATTTTCATTAAATCAGTATAATTGATCGTTTATTGATCAAAATCAGCTATTTTCAGCTGGCACGGTCAAAGCCTTGCGTCTCGCTTAATTCAGCTTCCAAAACAGTGGTGTGTAAATATATTTACCGCTTCGCTTAGGGAAATTGATCGTTTGTTGATCATCTTCACTAACTGATATTGATGAAGTTATCTCATTGCCGCTTCGGTTACTGTTTTTTCAATTGGACATTTTTCGAAAATGATCGATTAATAGGGCGCGGCGATTTTTGTAAGAAATGTATTTGGAGCCGTAGCTCTTTTTTGAATAGAACAGAGCGATAGTTGAAATGCGTTACCAGTCCGGATGAGGGTTGAGCTGCCAATAAGTCAGATCGGTAGCGGGTTTTTTATTTATCTCGCTTGATCGGTACGGTTTTCTGTCTACATTTAGATTGCTGAATCGGCCTGATTAAGCATTAACTGTGCAAATTCTGATTTTAATTTCAAAGAGGAACACAGAATGACTCAATATCGTGGTGGGGCCGGGAATTTTGCGGCTGACAAAGAGCGTGCTGCGGAAGCAGGGCGAAAGGGCGGTCAGAAAAGTGGCGGGAACTTTAAGAACGATCCCGAACGTGCCATCGAAGCCGGGCGCAAGGGAGGTAAGGTAAGCCGCAGAAGCTAAACGCTTTTAAGGCTGCCGGATGGCAGCTTAACGCGTTTGCCGGGCTGCACAGATTCTCTTTTCATTTTCCTGCAAGATAATTACCTCCTGAATTATGTCGCTGATTTATCATTGACACAGAGAGATGCCGTTAATTAAACCGGTTAGGTTTTCCCTGCCGGTTTTTTTATTTCCGATCGATTAAAGCTATACGGTTTAATAAAGTTCTGTACAACTAAGTTTTGACTGGTGCTTTTTTTATGCACTTAATCCTAAAAAATTTATACAGAGATTTATTGCTTTGTACAAATTCCACCGCAGCGAGCGAAGCCGCAGCTATAAAAAACTTTTAGGCTAAATGACTGCTGTAAAAAGGAAAATGCATTTTGCATGCCACTTTTGTATTAAATTCATACTGCCACAGCGTGCGATATTAAGAATCTCCACTAAACTTTTCAGGTGCCAACGATATGACCGGCGTTGCGTTATTACCGACGCAGCTTTTTAATCAATGAGGCTATCTTATGACAGTGAAAACGTTAAACGATCTGTTCATCCACGACCTTTCCGATGTATACAGCGCTGAGAAACAGATAACCCGTGCATTGCCTAAAATGGCGCGTGCTGCCAGTGACGAAAATCTTATCGCTGCGTTTAATCAGCATCTTGAAGAGACCCGTGCTCAGATTGAACGACTGGATGAACTGGTAGACGTGACACCTGAAGTCAAAATCAAAAGAATGAAATGCCATGCGCTTGAAGGTCTGGTTGAAGAAGCCCAGGAAATTATCGACTCGGTCGAAAAGGGCGAAGTCCGCGATCAGGGGCTGATCGGTGCGGCACAGAAAGTTGAGCACTATGAGATTGCCACCTACGGCACGCTGCATGCACTGGCGCTGAAGCTGGGGTATACCAAAGCGGCAGAGCTGCTGGCAGCGACCCTGAATGAAGAGAAACAAACGGATGAGAAACTCACCTCGGTAGCCGAGGCGATTACCGTCTCTTAAGGAGTGACACATGACTGCGATTGAACATTATCATGACTGGCTGCGCGATGCGCATGCGATGGAAAAGCAGGCAGAAAGCATGCTGAGCAAGATGTCAGGCCGTCTTGAACACTATCCAGCGCTGGAACAGCGTCTGGCGCAACATCTGGAAGAAACCAAGCATCAGCTGACCCTGCTGGAACAGCTGCTCGACAGCCACGCTATCGATCACTCTGTGGTGAAAGATGCGATGGGTAAAATGGCGGCGACCGGCCAGGCGGTGGGCGGTATGTTTAACTCTGATGAAGTGGTGAAGGGTGCCATCAGTGGCTACGTTTTTGAGAATGCTGAGATCGCCAGCTACACCAGCCTGATTGCCGCGGCGGAGCAGGTGGGCGATACGCAGGGCGTTCGCATCCTCAACGAGATCCGCGATCAGGAAGTGGCCATGGCGGAGTGGCTGCTGCAACACCTGCCTGAAGTGACTCAGAAATTCCTGCAACGTGCGTCGCAGCCGGGCGCAGAAGCGAAGAAGTAACGCCTGAATGCCTGTATGAAAAAAGCCGGGAATGACCCGGCTTTTGCGTTTTAGTGATTTACAGGCTGCGACACTCAGTCAGCCATTAAATGCCCATACATCGTCATCAGCTTACGTGTAACGCCGTTCGTCCAGCCGAAGCCATCCTGTAATGGATACTCGCCGCCGCCGCCGGGACGGGCGCGGTCGCCGCTGATGTCATACTTCTCGACCAGCTTGTGGTGCAACTGATAGAAGTTATTAACCGTATTAAGCCAGTTCACCGCGACTTCACTTGCCAGCGTCTCTTCACCGTAATTATTCAGGCCAACAACGGCCATCCACTGCATCGGTGCCCAGCCGTTAGGACGGTCCCACTGCTCACCGCTTTCCACCATTGAGGTCAGCAGGCCACCGTTGCTCAGCAACAGATGACGCAGGGAGATTGCCTGCAGGTGCGCCTGATGCGGCGTTGCCAGACCCACAAACAGCGGAACGACCGAGGCAACGGTAAAGGCACCAAAACGCTCACGACGCCAGTCGTAGTCGCGGAACACACCAGCGGTGCTGTCCCACAGGTAACGGGTAATAGCGCGTTTCCGCGTTTCCGCCTTTTTCTGCCAGGCCAGCGCCGTCAGCTCTTCGCCTTTGGCGTGCGACAGGGTGGCAATCATCAACTCCAGCTTGTACAGGAACGCGTTCAGATCGATAGGGATAAACTGTGTCGTACGGATACTCGACAGACGTTTCGGGTTACGCAGCCAGCGCGAGGAGTAATCCCAGCCCGACTCAGCACCAGCACGCAGGTCACGATAGACTTCGCTGGCCGGACGTTTAGATTCGCGCGCGGTTTCAACATCTTCCATCCACGACTCATCACGTGGCGTATCGCGGTCATCCCAGTAACGGTTCAGCAGCGAGCCATTTGGCATCCGCACGACGTGACGATAAGCCTGGTTTGGCATCAGTGAGCCGGCACCATCCATCCAGAACTGATACTCCTTCATCAGCTGTTCCTGATAGCGCTTAGCACCGCGCACGCCATCCTCTTCGAACAGCTCCACCATCAGGGCAAATACCGGCGGCTGAGAACGGCTGAGATAATAAGTACGGTTGCCATTTGGCACATGGCCGTAGTTATCGATCAGCCAGGCAAAGTTGTCTGCCATATGACGCAGCAGGTCATCACGGCCCGATTCCGCCAGGCCCAGCATGGTGAAGTAGGAGTCCCAGTAGTAGGTTTCGCCAAAGCGTCCGCCCGGTACCACATAGGGTTTCGGTAACGGCAGCAACGATGAGTGCGGCATATGCTGCTGCGGCATTTTGGTCAGAACCGGCCACAGGTCATCGATATGCTCATTGAGCGATTTATCCGGGTTGGAGACATAAAAACTTTCGTTTACGCCAGGCAGATAAAAGTGATCGGCGACAAAACGCGACAGGTCGAAATCACTGCTGCGTTTCTGTCGACGATAGCGCATCAGCACATCCAGCGGATCGTACTTGGGCGAACAGTCGGGGAAGGTTTTGCTGTCCTCAAAAATCCGCGACATCTGGACATGTTCAAACAGTTCCAGATAACGATCGGCAGGCGTGAGCGCATCCGGTGCCGGTAAGCCTTCAATCAGCTCCGGTTCCGGTTCAGAATCCTGCATGCGATCCAGTTTCAGTTCATGGGGATCGTATTGATACTCAACTTCCGCCCCGGCACGAACCTCTTCAAGTGCATTTTGTTGCTGGCGATGGGTATTAATAACGGCCTCCTGAGCGGTCGTGGTTGCACAAAGGAGAAATTATAGACCTCTCATCCTGCGGAACAACAATGCAGAATATCTATGAACGTAATAAAAATTGTCGATTAATCGAGGCTTTTTAATAAATTCCAGTCAATTCAACCAAATATAGCGGTGTTCACAAAAAACACATTTCGGATGAATCTCTTAGCCGCATGAATAAAAAAATTTAAGCTGAAGAAAACTGGCATTTATTCACATTTTGTAAAAGAAACCGCAGCCGCAAAGGGTGCAGAAAATGGCATACGCAACGGAAATCAGGGCAGGAGTGAGTAGTGAGCGGGCAGGGTTGCCCGCTCAGTGAGAGCTGGATTAATGGTTCGCCAGTGCTGCGCGGATCACCGCCTGCCAGCTTGTGGTCGGGCGACCAATCAGTTTGCTCAGCTGACGCGAATCATCAAACAGGCCACCTTTTTCTGCACCGGCATCAGAATCCGCCAGCATCTCCGCCAGACCCTCTGGCAGGCCAGCGCCTTTCAGCGCGGCGGCAAAGTCAGCCTGAGACAGATTGACGTAATCGACCTTCTCACCACTCTGTGCGGCAATCTCCGCAGCAAATTGCGCCAGCGTATAGCTGTCGTCGCCGGACAGCTCATAGACTTTGCCCGCCTGATCGTCACGAGTCATTACTTCAGCCGCCGCTTCAGCATAATCCTGTCGGGCAGCCGACGCGATGCGGCCTTCACCTGCCGCGCCGATAAACGCATGATGTGCCAGCGCCGGAGGAATGCTGGCGGCATAGTTCTCGGTGTACCAGCCGTTGCGAAGCAGGGCGAACGGGATGCCTGCGGCTTTCAGCAGCGCTTCAGTCGCGCGATGTTCAACACCTAAACCTAGCGGTGAGGTATCCGCATGCAGCAGACTGGTGTAGGCGATAAAGCCCACGCCTGCAGCCTTTGCAGCGTCGATGACAGCTTTATGCTGCGCCTCACGCTGGCCCACTTCACTGCCCGAGATCAGCAGCAGCTTATCCACGCCTGCAAAAGCGGCCTCCAGCGTCTCTGGCTGGCCATAATCGGCCTGGCGGACAATCACGCCCAGCGCAGCAAGATCGGCCGCTTTGGCGGGCGTACGCACAGCGGCAACAATTTCTGCCGCCGGAACTTTTTTCAGTAATGCATCGATAACGATTCGGCCCAGCTGGCCGGTGGCACCTGTAACTGCAATCATGGGATGACTCCTGTGGCTGTTGGTAAAATCCAGACTAGGGTATAAACTAATTTTTAGTAAGTACTTACAGAATTGTTAGTTTGAGGTACGCAGGTTAAATGTCTGAAAAATTGAGTGAAAAATTTAGTCGTGGTGAACTGCTTAACGTTAATTGTCCGTCGCGCGACGTACTGAAACGGGTGACCAGCCGCTGGAGCGTACTGATTCTGCTGGCCCTGCAGGGCCAGACGCTGCGCTTCAGTGCGTTGCGCCGGGCGGTCGGTGGCGTCAGTGAACGGATGCTGGCGCAGAATCTGCGTTACCTGGAAGAAGATGGCTTCGTGCAGCGCATCGCTTACGATGTCGTACCGCCGCATGTGGAGTATCGTCTGACCCCGCTTGGCCGCGAAGTCAGTGAACAGGTGGTGGGGCTGGCGGACTGGCTGGAGCTGAACCTGAGCCGGATTCTGGCACAGCGTGAAAAATCTGCAGCTGAGTAAAATCCCCCGCCTGTCAGCCATCCCGTCGTGAAGGTGTGGGGATGCTGGCAGGAGATTTCTGATCTGTTCTTCTCTCCCATTTCTCTCACTGAAACCGGAATAACGTAACGGCAGCGAAAATAACCCAAGCGGTTTTTTCGCCTCTTTGCTGGTTATTAAATCATTTCATCAGGCTCTGGCCCGGAATAACCGACTGCTTCGGATGCGCTGTTAATTCAGTCCAGCTTTTTGACCCATTTTATTAACATCTCCCGTGGCGCTTAAAGGCGCCGCTCTGGCTATTTTTTGCTTGGGTGCAGGTCTGAATTAGCAAGGGTAATGCAAAAAAATAAACAA
The DNA here is from genome assembly GCF_016658625.1 of Pantoea sp. S62. NCBI lineage: Bacteria > Pseudomonadati > Pseudomonadota > Gammaproteobacteria > Enterobacterales > Erwiniaceae > Pantoea > Pantoea sp. S62. Next base: position 7,469 of record NZ_JACVVI010000029.1, read on the forward strand.
ATCGGTGGTGGTACTCATTTACTGATTTAACTTGTTAAAAAATAAGATTATTTAATTTATTTGCTCTCAAATTTGACCTTTCTGAAATCAGGGTTTATAACAAAATAACGTCTGAAAACAGCCGGTTGAGGGCTTTTTTTAGTCAGGATTTGCTTTGCCGATGTGAATTTTTAAAGTGACAAATACCGTAACATTAACGACACATAAATACGCTCTGATTAACCTTTAAGCCTTATTTTTAAATAAGTAATTCCCGTTAAAAACAATGATCAAAATCAACAAAGACTGTTATAGTTTTCATTAACCCCACTGTTTCTGTTTCCTCGTCGCGAATAGTTCTAAATTTGCGGCAGGAATTTCAATAAGCGCAGAGAAGTCAGCGCATCAGGCTTAAGTTGTTAATAATAAGTAAATACATGGTGTTCTATGTGGCAAAGAGGTAAGCAATGTTCGGATTAGATGCCTTTCATCTGGCCAGGATTCAGTTCGCATTTACTGTTTCCTTCCATATTATCTTTCCCGCCATCACCATCGGTCTCGCCAGCTTCCTGGCCGTACTCGAAGGTATGTGGCTCAAAACCCGCGATCAAACCTATCGCGATCTCTACCATTTCTGGTCCAAAATCTTTGCCGTTAACTTCGGTATGGGTGTGGTGTCAGGGCTGGTGATGGCTTATCAGTTCGGCACGAACTGGAGCGGCTTCTCAGAGTTTGCCGGCAGTATCACTGGTCCGCTGCTGACCTATGAAGTGCTGACGGCGTTCTTCCTGGAAGCGGGCTTCCTGGGCGTGATGCTGTTTGGCTGGAATCGCGTAGGTCCGGGTCTGCACTTCTTTGCCACCTGCATGGTCGCCCTGGGTACACTGATTTCGACCTTCTGGATCCTGGCCTCTAACAGCTGGATGCATACGCCGCAGGGCTACATCATTCAGAATGGCATCGTGGTTCCGCAGGACTGGTTCAAAATCGTCTTTAACCCCTCTTTCCCTTACCGGCTGTTCCATATGTCGGTGGCAGCGTTCCTGGCGAGTGCCTTCTTTGTCGGTTCATCGGCGGCCTGGCATCTGCTGAAGGGCAACAATAATCCTGCCATCCGCAGGATGTTCTCCATGGCGTTATGGATGGCGCTGATCGTCGCGCCGATTCAGGCGATGATTGGTGATGCTCACGGTCTGAACACACTGGAGCATCAGCCTGCCAAGATCGCGGCGATTGAAGGTCACTGGGAAAACCCGCCGGGTGAAGCCACACCGCTGATCCTGTTTGGTATTCCCGACATGGAGCAGGAGCGCACCAAATATGCGCTGGAAGTGCCTTATCTCGGCAGTCTGATTCTGACGCACAGTCTGGACAAGCAGGTTCCGGCGCTGAAGTCGTTCCCGAAAGAGGATCGACCTAATTCAACGGTAATTTTCTGGTCCTTCCGCGTGATGGTGGCGCTGGGCCTGCTGATGATCACACTGGGCGTGGTCAGCCTGTGGCTGCGTTTCAAAGGGCGTCTTTATGAGTCGCGTCCGTTCCTGTGGTTTGCACTGTTGATGGGTCCATCGGGTCTGATTGCGATTCTGGCAGGCTGGTTTACCACTGAAATCGGTCGCCAGCCGTGGGTGGTTTATGGCGTGCAGCGCACCATTGATGCGGTCTCGGCACATGGCGATATGCACATGAGCATCAGCCTGCTTGCCTTTATTCTGGTCTACAGCTCGGTGTTTGGCGTGGGGTATCACTATATGATGCGTCTGATTAAGCAGGGACCGGTTGTCGGCGAAGGTCATATCACCGAAGAGGGTGGACCGGGTCAGAAGAAAACGCCAGCGCGTCCACTTTCCGCTGCCACCTTTAAGGATGGAGACCACTAAGATGATCGATTTTTCCGTTATCTGGTTTGTGATTATCGTCTTCGCAACCCTGATGTATATCGTGATGGATGGTTTCGACCTGGGCATTGGTCTGCTGTTCCCGTTCAACAAAGATGCTGGCGAGCGCGACATGATGGTGAATACCGTCGCGCCGGTCTGGGATGGTAATGAGACCTGGCTGGTGCTGGGGGGCGCAGGCCTGTTCGGTGCATTCCCGCTGGCCTATGCAGTCATCGCTGATGCACTGTCTATTCCGCTGACCGCCATGCTGATCGGTCTGATTTTCCGCGGCGTTGCCTTCGAGTTCCGCTTTAAAGCGGTGGAAGGCCATCGTGCATTCTGGGACAAATCGTTTATTGCCGGTTCGATCATCGCCACTTTCAGTCAGGGTGTTGCGGTCGGTGCATTGCTGGATGGTATTCCGGTTGAGGGACGCCGCTTTGCCGGTTCCGCAATGGACTGGCTGGCACCGTTCCCGCTGTTCTGCGGCGTGGGTCTGGTGGTGGCCTATGCGCTGCTGGGCTGTACCTGGCTCATCATGAAGACCGAGAATGAACTGCATCGTAAGATGTCTGCGCTGGCGACGCCGCTGGTGATTGCGCTATTAGTGATTATTGGCATCGTCAGCCTGTGGACGCCGTTTGCGCATGCCGACATCTCTCATCGCTGGTTCAGCACGCCAAATCTGTTCCTGTTCCTGCCGGTTCCGGTGCTGGTGCTGCTCTGTTCGTGGGGCATTATTCGCGCCATCAAACGCGAGGCGCACTATTCACCGTTCCTGCTGACGCTGGCGCTGATCTTCCTCGGCTTCTCCGGACTGGGCATCAGTATCTGGCCAAACATTATTCCGCCATCCGTGACCATCTGGGCCGCTGCGGCACCTCCGCAGAGTCAGGCCTTTATGCTGGTGGGTAGCCTGCTGATTATCCCGATGATCCTGGGCTATACCTTCTGGAGCTACTACGTGTTCCGTGGAAAAATCAAAGCAGACGCAGGATATCATTGATATGAAAAGCCTCAGCAGCATGAAAGACCACAATCACACCGCAGAGACAAAAGCACCGTGGTGGAAGCGTGTGATGTGGCTGGTGTTTATCTACGCCGCCAGCGTGCTGGCGCTGGGCGTTGTCGCCTCGCTGTTCCGTATGATGATGACTGCGGCGGGAATGCGTAGTCATTAATTGTCGTGACGACTGCGAGTATTGATAACGAGCAAGCTCAGGGAGCATACGCCCTCCGCAAAGACGCAAAAACACCATCCCTGGCATGCTCAGCGCGGGCCATCCATGGCCCGCGATGCTTTGCTCCTGGCGTATGCTCCCATCGCTTTACATTCTGAGTTGTCTGAGGCGGACGTCAGTCAGCCTTTTTTAGTTAGTAACCTAAGCAATTAATGCGGAATCGCCCCGAACAGGCTCGTGCGCCTTACCCTTTCCTTACACCGATTCGCAATTTTTGTTATTCTTTTGTAACGAAAATTCCAGTCCTAACCCGCGTCGTAAATCGCCATCATGCTCAGTCAGGCTATTAAAAAACAGCACATTAACGATCTGGTCGAGTGGATAGAAGCCAACCTCACCGACGATCTCAATATCGATCAAATCACCCTGAAATCAGGTTATTCCAAATGGCACATGCAGCGCATGTTCAAGGAGATGACCGGACAGACGCTGGCGGCATATACCCGCAAACGGCGTCTGACGATGGCGGCCATGGCGCTGCGTCTGACACGCATGACGCTGATCGATATCGCCGTACGTTTTGGCTTTGATAACCAGCAAAACTTCACGCGGGTGTTCAAAGGCCACTTTTCACTGACGCCTGGCGCGTTTCGCCGTATTCCTCACTTGCCGGTTAAAAACTTCCATGGCCGCATTCTGGTGCGATCGCTGGCAGAGCGTGCGACGCTGGTGGAACGTGAGGAAGAACTGTATCTGTGCGGAGAGACACTGGAGTGGGAGTGCAGGTTTGGTGAGTATATTGCCGACCACGATCACCGGGTGGCAGAGCAGGCACGGCATCTGGTCGCGCTGGCGGGCAGCCATGCGACGCACGGCTGGTTAGGCTTTCAGTATGGTCCCGGCCATAGCTCTGCAGACCAGCAGAATATCAGCCTGTTTCAGGCGCTGGCACCACAACATGCCGGGCTGCTGGGTGACAATACCGCCAGCTGGAGCGAGGTGTGCGGCCTCTATGCGTCGATCCGCTGGAGCGGCAGGCCGGAGCAGCTGACGCGCTTTATCGAGGATATTTACTATCAGCATTTGCCCATGCTGGGCGTGTCGCGCCGTCCGGGCAAAGACCTGTTGCGTCTTGATTTTGCGCACTGTAAGCCCGACTGGCTCAGCGGCGTTTTTTCTATTCCGGTGATGCAGGCGTAGCCGGCAGGGCAGGGGCGATCGCTTCTGCCAATGCATCTTTCGTGCGATAAACCGTGACAAACCGCACGATTTTATAAAATAAGTCGCCATTCTGGCGTAAAATCCTCCCCCGAAACCCTGCCATATCTGAATCATCGTACTTCTATGGCAGGGCTGGAACATTCATCTGCATTTCAGGCCTTTTCTGGGCCAAAACGACAATCGAAGACAACTATGCGACGCTTAATGATTTCCCTGATCCTGGCATTGCCTGCAATGGCGATGGCGCAGCAGGCTGAGCCTTTCTCACCGCCTGCCGGACTGCATCCACACTCTCAGGTTACCCAGCATGAAATTCTGGGTGATGGTGAAATGCCGGATCACACCAGCAGTAATGCCTCCCTTTCCGGATTCAACGACACGCTGTAAGTGTTGATGCGCTGCCAGAACCGGCGGCGCGAGATGATGCCCGGCTCGTCAGGAGCCGGACAGCTTCTGCCTGATTTACCTGCTCATACTCTGCACCTGCGGCTTCCTCTCTGAGGCCCATTCACCTGCATCTGAAACAGTCTTTACCTGCATGCTGCATCTCTGATGTTTCTCATTTATACCGCTTCCCGTTCATATCTCCTCGCTTACGACACTGCTTAAAATATATCTTAAGTTGCAGAATCGCATTTTTCGTTCTTGTGCCGAAGATATATCATAGCTAATCTTGTCGCTTCAGATGAGAATGATTGTTATTCCATTGTTGTTTAATCATGGCGGGTATGCCCCTGACTATCGGGCATAAGCCCTGTTTCAGGAGAGAGATTTTGACTACAACAGCCGATAAGCGCACGCCGCAGCGGGTCCGCAATGAACTGCGTTTTCGCCATATTCAGGTCGCCAGTAAAACCAGGATTGCCGGGAAATTCTGGCGCATCCGGTTCAGCGGCAGCGATCTGGCAGGCTTTACGTCGCCAGGCTTTGATGACCACATCAAGGTGTTTTTCCCTGCTGCTGAAGGCGAAACACTGGCTCTGCCACAGATTACCGACGCAGGCATTGTCTGGCCGGAAGGTTTACGTCCGCAGGCGCGTGATTACACGCCGCTGGAATTCGATGGTGAATCTTCACTGACCCTCGACTTCTATATTCATCAGCAGGGCGTGGCCAGTGACTGGGCCGCGCAGGCGCAGGTGGGCGATAAACTGATTGTTGGTGGGCCACGCGGCTCGCTGGTGGTGCCGACCGATTACGCATTTCAGCTTTACGTCTGCGACGAAACCGGGCTGCCCGCTTTTGCCCGCCGTCAGCGTGATGCCCGCGCCCAGGCGCTGCATCTCTATGCCTTTACCGATGAAGCGACCGGTCGCGACTATTTAGCGGATACGGCAGACGTAACGACAAACTGGCTGGGCAGCGGTCAGATGCAAAAAGCGCAGTTCAGCCAGCTGATTACCCGGCTGGATCAGATCGCTATTCCGACGGAGGATTACTTTATCTGGCTGACCGGCGAAGGTGAGTTTGTCAAAGCGCTGTCTGACTACTTTACCTCGCAGCGTGGTCTCGACAGCGACTTCGTACGGGCGGTGGCCTACTGGCATCAGAAGTAAGCCGCGCTGGCAATTGAGTTTTGCCAGATGGCGGACTACCATCACTCTCCTTTTTTTCAGCAGGGCAGGTCATGAAACAGCATCCGACGTCCACTTCATCTGACGAACAGACTTCGCGCGCAGGAGGCTGCGGCGGACGACGTAAACGACGTGAAAAGATGCTGGAAGCGAGTGAGATTCGCCTGCTGATGCTCCATTTCCTGGCGCAGAATGCGGCGCACGGCTATGAGCTGATCAAGTCCGTTGAGGAGCTGTCAAAGGGAGAGTATTCGCCCAGCCCGGGGATCATCTATCCCAATCTGACGCTGCTGGAAGAGATGGAGGCGATTCAGGTGGTGGATGCGCAGGCAGCGCGTAAAGCCTACCGATTGACGGCGGCTGGTGAGGCGCAGCTGTCTGATAATCGCGAAACCGTAGCCAGCCTGATTACGCGGCTCTCTACGCTGGCGATCGTGGTCAATAACCGCAGCATTCCTGCTGTGGAGCAGGCGATTCACGGGCTGAAGATGGCTCTGAATCAACGACTGGCGCAGGAAGATATTTCAGAAGCCGCGCTGCAGACGCTGATTAAGGCGCTGCACGACGCGGCTGATAAAATCTCCCACAGTTAATCAGCTGATTTCACTCTTATTCTTGTCGATGTGGCCCAGGGTACGATCCGGGAAACAGATGTCGCGCACGCGCTGTTTCAGGGTAGTCGCATCCGGGAAACCACCGTCCCGCTTACGTTCCCACAGCAGATGACCATCCAGCGTAATCTCAAAAATACCGCCGGTGCCGGGTTTCAGCGTGACCTCTGCCAGATCCTCGGCGAAGGTATGCAACAGTTCCTGTGCCATCCACGCTGACCGCATCAGCCAGTTGCATTGCAAACAGTAGTGAATAACAACCACAGGTTTTTGCGCCATAACTCTCTTCCTTTACGTATTGATAAATGCAGATGCATTCGGGTTAACAATTTGTGCGCTGTGGTTTATGTCTTAATGTAAATAGGATTGATAATGATTATCAGTTGCATTAAATTCGCGGCGATAATGATTACACCCGCATGATGTTCTGACTTTTTACGGCTTTTATGCAGAGCCGTTTTTTATGTTCCAGCAAGCAAGTGAGCGAATACTAACAATTAATCAGGTAATTCGCGCCTATGTCACCACGTTTTCGGAGATTGACGCAACCGCGTCTGTCTGAGCTGGCGTTGCTCGCCACCTTTATCAATACCACCTGCACCTATGCTGCGGGCAGTGAACCTGCCACGCTGACCCTTTCCGACCGCTATGGCAGCAGTGCTGAACCGGTAATGACGGTGAATGCACCGGAAATTAAACAAACGGCGGGCAGTAAAACCACGCTCTCTGCCAGCGATCTGCAGCAACGTGGCGCTACTGATTTTGGATCGATCATGCGTTATGAACCGCTGATCAGTGCCACCGGCACCAGTGGCGGCTCCTCAGCCGGTAAGAGCGGCTTTGACCGGGCCGGTTACACCGGCTACAACATTCGTGGTTTAGAGAGCAACCGCGTGGGTCTCGATGTGGATGGCATTCCATTACCGCAGGCCACCGGCCGCAGCTATGTGGGACGAGCCGGTCTCGACAGCTTTGGGATTGGCCGCGATTACATCGATCCCTATATGTTTGGTCATATCGGAATTGAGAAGGGTGCCACGGCAGTGGATCAGCCGAATAACTCGATTGGCGGCAATGTCTCGTTCCGCAATAAATCCCCGGATGACTATCTGCATCCCGGTAAAGGCAACTATTTCGGTTATCAAAGCGACTACGACTCCGCCAGCCGCAGCTGGCACAACGGCGTTACGGCAGCAGCAGGCGATGATACGCTGCGGGGAATCTTTGTTTACAGTCGTCGTGACGGCCAACAGACCCGCAACAACAGCGACACAGTTGATGCCTATCCAGCCAACTGGCATTCCGATGCCTTTATGACCTCGGGCATCTGGCAGCCCAATGATCTTCACAAGCTCAGCGCGACTTTCGATTACTATCACAAAACGCACCACAGCCATTACGACAGCTGGAGCACGTCCGGCAATACGGTCTGGGGAACGGCGCAGCAGCAGAGCGATACACGACGCTGGGGCATCAGCCTGGTGGATGAGTACACACCTTATAATGACCTGATCGACAGTCTGACAACCCGCGTTTACTGGCAGCAGACCCAGGCACATGACAACACCTTTATGCCGTCAGGTGCCACCACCTGGCAAACCGTCTACTCCGACTACAACAGCGACAGCTACGGTTTTGACACCCGCGCGCTTAAAAACATCGGGCGCCATGAACTGAGCGCCGGGCTGAATGCGCGTCTGGTGGATACCGAACGGCCTTTCCGTCAGTCGCCTGCGGCGAGCGCCACCAGCGTGATCATGCAACCGCAGGCTAACAGCCGCAGTTATACGGTTGGCGGTTATCTGCAGGATACCATCAGCTTCGATGCTGACGGACACCGTGCGGCTATCGTGCCGGGCGTGCGTGTGGCGTATCAGAACACCCGCCCACGCGATGTGGCGACACTGACGACAAACAGCAGTGTGCTCGACGCCAGCGAAGTCTCCGCGCTCTACGGTTCGCCAAACAGCGACACTCAGGTGTTGCCGTCGATCGCCTTCCAGTACGATCTGACCCCGGCATTGATGACTTATCTGCAATATACCCGTGGCGCGCAGTTCCCTAACGACTCTCAGCTCTATGGCTCATGGAACCTTGGCTCCAGCTATGCCGGTCCCGCGCAGTATGCGCTGATTGGCAATGCCGATCTGAAAACCGAAACCAGCAACAACTACGAATGGGGTATAAAAGGGCAGGTTGCAGAGGGCGTGACGCTTAACGCTGCCGCGTTCTATAACGACTACAAAAACTTCATTGCCTTTACCCGCTACAGCCGGGCGGCCAATCCGGGTAAGTTCGTCAATGTACCCAGCAACATCTATACCACCTATCAGGCGGAGAACCGCGACAAAGCCTATATCTATGGGGCTGAAATCAGCAGCAAGGTGAACTTCGGCAGCTGGTTCAGCGAGGTCGAGGGGCTGAGCGCTAATCTGGCGTTTGGGTACACCCAGGGTGCGGCGAAGTCGAGCTACCTGGGAGACCGCTACGTCGACCTGGAGAGCGTTGCGCCGATGAAAGCAATTGTCGGACTCGCCTGGGATGATGAGGCGCGCGGCTATGGTGCTGCCGTCACCGCCACGTTTGTTAAAGGTAAGAAAGCCAGCGCCACAAATCGCAACAGCTTTACCAACACCGGCAACAGCCTGACTGACTCCAGCACCGATTACATGCGGGTGCCGGGTTATGGCCTGGTGGATATGACGGCCTACTGGCGCGTCACGCACAACGTCAGGTTAAGCGGCGGGCTTTACAACATAACCGACCGTAAATACCGGGATTACCTCAGCAGCCGTCAGCTGACCAGCGCCACCCAACAGGATCGCAACGACCAGGCACTGGCCATAATGCCGGGTCGTACTTTCCAGTTAGGTGTTAATGTCGATTTTTAATCACCGCCGCCCTGCGCTGATGCAGGGCATGACTAAGAGAAGCGAACCATGAACCCGATTTATCAGCACTATCTCGCCCTGAAGAGTGAACATCCGAAGAAATATGCCCGCGATCTGGCCACGCTGATCGGTATCAGCGAAGCGGAACTGTGTGAAGCGCGTATCGGCGTTGATGCCGTGGCGCTGAAACACGATTTCCCGGCGCTGCTGAAGGCGCTGGGCGCGGTCGGCGAGACCAAAAACATTACCCGTAACGCTTATGCGGTGCATGAGCATCTGGGCGAATATCAGAATGTGCAGATCGGCGCACATGGCGGCCTGGTGCTGAATCCCCGGGCGCTCGACCTGCGTCTGTTTGTCGGACAGTGGTTCAGCGCCTTTGCCCTGCAGGAGACAACCGCGAAGGGCGTACGTCACAGCATTCAGGTCTTCGATCGTCACGGCGATGCGGTGCTGAAAGTTTACGTCACGGAGCAGACCAACATGGCGGCATGGCACGCGCTGATCGCCGACTTCACTGACGCCGCTGCGACGCCGCTGGTGGTTGAGCCGGTTACCGCTGCTACTCAGACAGAGACTATTGATGCCACCACGATTGACCGTGAATGGCGCGCCATGACCGATGTTCATCAGTTTTTTGCCCTGCTGAAGCGCCATCAGGTCTCACGGCCGCAGGCGTTCCGCGCAGTGGGTGAGGATCTCGCCTGGCAGACCGGCAACGATGCACTTGAGCGTGTCCTGGAGATGGCACAGCAGGCGGGCAACGAAATTATGATTTTTGTCGGCAACCGTGGCTGTACCCAGATTTTCACCGGCAAAGTAGAGAAGCTGGTACCTATGGATAACTGGCTCAACATCTTCAATCCCCGCTTCACGCTGCACCTGATGGCGGACCAGATCAGCGAAAGCTGGGTTACACGCAAACCCACCGGCGATGGCTTTGTGACCAGCCTGGAACTGTTCGCCGCCGACGGCACGCAGATCGCCCAGCTCTATGGACAGCGTACGGAAGGCACGCCAGAACAGGCCTGCTGGCGTGAGCAGGTGAACGCACTTCGCATGCCAGGAGCGGCGGCATGAAACACCTGAGTCTGTTGTGGCTGCTGCTGACGCTGCCCTCACTGGCCGCGGAGCGGGTGGTGTCGATTGGGGGTGACGTCACCCGGATTATCTACGCGCTGGATGCTCAGTCACAGCTGGTAGCGCGCGACAGCACCAGCCTGCGTCCGGCGCAGGCTGCCCGGCTGCCGGATGTGGGCTATATGCGCCAGCTGAATGCCGAAGGTATCCTGGCGCTGAAGCCGACGCTGGTGCTCGCCAGCGCGCAGGCAAAGCCGTCGCTGGTACTACAACAGATTGCCCGCGCGGGCGTCAGGGTAGTGACGGTCAGCGGCGACAACAGTCTGCAGGCGATCCCGCAGAAAATTATCACGGTGGGTCAGGCGCTGCAGCGTGAAAGCGAAGCTCAGGCCCTGGTGCAGCAAATAACGCAGCAGATTCGCCAGTTGCCGCAGCAATCGCTGCCGGTGAAGGTGCTCTACATCATGGCAAACAGCGGCATGAAAACGATGGCGGCCGGAAATCAGACCGCAGCCGACGGCGCTATTCGCAGCGCCGGGCTGGAGAATGCCATGGGTTCAGTGCCGCACTATCAGGCGCTGTCGCAGGAAGGCGTGATCGCCGCCGCGCCAGATCTGGTGATGATCGGCGAGGATGGCCTGAAAACCCTGGGTGGTGAAGCGCAACTGTGGCAGTTACCCGGCCTGGCGCTGACGCCAGCCGGACAGCAGCATCGTCTGCTGATCATTGATACCCAGGCGCTGCTGGGATTTGGCCTTGATACGCCGCAGGCAATAATGAAATTGCGGCAGGCTGCGGAATCGCTGAACCATGATTAATGGCAATGCGCTGCGGGGTCTGACGCTGATGCTGATTTTCCTGCTGGTGGCGATGGTAGTGGCGGCGAATCTGGGGGCGATGTCGCTGTCGGTGCGGGCGCTATTGCAGGCACCGCTCAGCGATCTCATCTGGCAGATCTGGCTGAATATCCGCCTGCCACGCGTGCTGCTGGCGGTGGCGATCGGTATGGCGCTGGCGGTATCTGGCGCGGTGATGCAGGGTGTTTTCCGTAACCCGCTGGCCGATCCTGGCCTGCTGGGTATCAGCAGCGGCGCGGGGCTGGCGGTCGCGCTGGCAATCGTTATTCCACTGGCGTTGCCACCCCAGCTGGCACTGTGGCTACCGATGATTGCCGCCTTCATCGGCAGCCTGCTGGTTACGCTGCTGATCTTCAGTTTCAGTCGGCTGGCAGAGGGCAATCTCTCCCGGCTGTTGCTGGTCGGCATTGCGATTAATGCGCTCTGCGGTGCGGCGGTCGGCGTGTTGTCGTGGCTGAGCGATGACCAGCAGCTGCGTCAGCTGTCACTGTGGGGGATGGGCAGCCTCAGCCAGGCGCAGTGGCCTGCGCTGCTCATCTGCCTGCTGCTGATTCTGCCTGCGTTGCTGCTGTTACAGAGCCGTGCCCGCCATCTCAACCTGCTGCAGGCAGGTGAAGAGGATGCGCACTACATGGGAATTGATGTGAAGCGTACCCAGCATCAGCTGCTGGTCCTTAGTGCGCTGCTGGTCGGTACGGCGGTCTCGGTCAGTGGCGTGATCGGCTTCGTGGGATTAGTGGTGCCGCATGTGATGCGCTTTTGTCTGGGCAGCGATCATCGCTGGCTGCTGCCCGGTTCAGCGCTGGCAGGCGCGATTCTGCTGCTGCTGGCCGATACGCTGGCGCGCACACTTGTGGTTCCGGCAGAAATGCCAGTCGGGCTGCTGACCAGCCTGATTGGCGGCCCCTGGTTTCTCTGGCTGATCCTGCGTCAGCAGCGAGGATTTGAATGATGGAGATGTTAGAGGCGACGGGACTCTGTCTGGCGCGCGACGGCAAAACCGTTATCGATAATCTTGACGTTACGCTGTCAGGTGGAGAGCGGGTGGCGCTCATCGGGCCTAACGGCGCAGGTAAATCAACACTGTTGCGGCTGCTGACCGGATTTTTAGCGCCCGACCGGGGCGAGTGCCGTCTGGGCGATCGTGTGTTGTCCGCATGGCCGCGTGAGCAGCTGGCGCGACGCCGGGCCGTGATGCGGCAGCAGAACAACCTGACTTTTACCCAGTCGGCGCAATCGGTAGTGGCGATGGGCCGTGCGCCGTGGCCTGAGAAACAGACGTCGCAGATTGTGGCTGAAGTCATGCAACTGACCGGCTGTGATTCGCTGGCGCAGCGCGATTACCGCCAGCTCTCCGGCGGTGAACAGCAGCGGGTGCAGCTGGCGCGGGTGCTGGCGCAGCTCTGGCAGGAGGGAAGACCGCGCGGCTGGCTGTTTCTGGATGAGCCGACCTCGGCGCTGGATCTCTTCTGGCAGCAGCAGACTCTGCGTTTATTACGTCAGCTGACGCGCACGGGTGATCTCACCGTCTGCACCGTGTTACATGACCTTAATCTGGCGTCATTATGGGCCGATCGCATACTGCTGCTGCACGCGGGCAGACTGGTGGCTCAGGGATCGCCGCAGACGGTGATGACTGAAAAGACGCTGACGCGCTGGTATCAGGCTGATTTGCAGGTGGTGTCACAGGCTGAGAGTGGGAAGCCACATATCCAGCTGCGGGTTTAGACCGTTTCGCTTTAAAAACATTGCCTTGCGTGCTTTTAATCACTGATTTTGCGCTATACCTGGTGTTCAGGACATAATACTCAGGAGACCATAATGGCAAAATCATTAGATCAAACCGCTGAGCAACTGGGTAACATTTTACTCTCCTCCGGACTTCATCTGACGACTGCCGAATCCTGTACCGCGGGGCTGATCAGCATAACGCTGGCCGCGGTGGAAAGCAGCGGCGACTTCTATACCAGCGGCTTTGTGACCTACAGCGAAAATGCCAAAATTCGCCTGCTGGGCGTGCATCCTGACACGCTGAAACAGCACACGGCGGTGAGCGAGCAGACGGCGCGTGAAATGGTACAGGGAGCCTGCGCCCGTTCAGGCGAACCGGTAGGGTTATCGATTACCGGCTATGCCGGACCCGATGGTGGCGAAGATGGCACGCCAGCGGGCACTATCTGGTTTGGCTGGGTATTGCCGGACGGCAGGGACGAGGCGGAGTGCCATCAGTTCAGCGGCGATCCGAAATCCGTGATGGAGCAGGGCACGCAGTTCGCGCTGGAAGGGTTGATCAAACGGCTGCAGCGAGCCAGTCGATAAAGGCGCGCGGTACGCGCCTTATAAACGCGGGTTAGCGGCAGTCGACAATCAGACGACCCTGTACGCTGCCATCCAGCAATGCCTGCGCACCTTCTCTGGCTTCACTTAGCGGGATCACCCGGCTCAGTTTGCTGAGCCGATCGCTATCCAGCAGCTCACCAAGTCGTTGCCACGCCTGCTGACGAAGCGGCTTCGGACACATCACGCTGTCGACACCCGCCAGCGTGATGCCACGCAAAATAAAAGGCGCGACGCTGGCGGGCAGGTCGAGTCCCTGCGCCATACCGCAGGCAGCCACCACGCCATCACGCTGAATACCGGCCAGCACGTTCGCCAGAGTGTGACTGCCGACGCTGTCTATCGCAGCGGCCCAGCGCTCTTTTGCCAGCGGCTTACCGGGATGGGAAAGCTCTTCGCGATCAATCACCGATGCCGCGCCCAGCGTATCGATAAGATACGCATGGTCACTGGCGCGACCGCTGGAGGCGATCACCTGATAACCCAGACGCGCCAGCAGGCTGACACTATAGCTGCCGACGCCGCCACTGGCACCGGTCACCAGCACGGGGCCATGTTCGGGCGTGATGCCCTGTTTTTCCAGCGCCATGACGCAGAGCATTGCGGTCAGCCCTGCTGTGCCGATGGCCATGGTCTGCAGCGGGCTAAGAGAAGCGGGCACGCGCACCAGCCAGTCGCCGCTGACGCTGGCTTTCTGCGCCAGGCCGCCCCACTGTTTTTCGCCTGCGCCCCAGCCCGTCAGCAGCGCCACATCATCCTCTTTCCAGTCGGGATGACGGCTGGCCGTCACGCGGCCGACAAAATCGATACCTGGCACCATCGGAAACTGGCGCACAATCGGGCCTTTATTGCAGATAGCCAGGGCATCTTTATAGTTCAGGGATGAGTAGCTGACGTCGAGCGTGACATCATAGTCGGGCAGTTGGGATTCGGGGAGATCTTTCAGCAGGGAACGGTAACCTTGTTCGTCATTTTCAATGACCAGTGCCTTAAACATGTAGCCTCCGGCAGAGTGGGAAAGAGAGGGTAAGTTTACGCCCGCGAGTGGCAATGCGGTAGGGCAATGGCCGCCTCTTCGGTTTATGGAGGCAACAGGCAGGGAAAAGTGCGCTGACAGCGCTAGCGAATTACGTGCATAAATCTGCATATAATTCATATAATTAGTCGTATTGTGAATTTTTTATGATAAATAGACTATAAAAATCATGTTGTTATCTTTTTATTATGTGACTGAATAATTGCCTGGGTCGGGTTGTTCGTGCATAAAAAAGATGACATTATGACCGCCACTTTTTGACCCTGCTTGTTCACTACAGAGGACGTCGCCATGTCCGGTTCACCGCGCACCAGCCCGGATTACCGTTCGCTTTTTCCGGCGCTCACCGGGTTTTCCTCTTTTCCACACTCTCCGTTATTCACCATGCGGTGAGGCCAGCCAGGAAGCGGCTGTGGATCTGCTCGCCACACTGCACTATGCCTTCTGACGCTTAATTATTCGCCGGGGCGCTGTCCCCATACTTGTGCTTCTGGCACCTCCTCCCTGACGTTAGGGATCCTGTTATGACTCCACTGAAAATTGCTGCCAGCGCCGCTGTCGCGCCCAGCCTGACCCTGAACACCGCGCGTGACGTAGTGACGCTGGATAATACCGACTTTACGGATGTGGCGGCGGTCGTCGTCTCGCTGGCGGATACCCGCAGCGGCGTGCTGGCGCTGCTGCGTCACACCGGCTTTAATCTGCCGGTATTTGTCGCAAATGCGTTTGAAGAAGAGGTGATGCACCTGCCCGGCGTCAACGGGGAGCTGAATGGCGAGCCGCAGGAGTGGCTTGCGCTGGAAGCAGCTGCGCAGGCGTATGAAGCGGCGCTGCTGCCACCTTTTTTCGAAACGCTGACCCGCTATGTTGATATGCAAAACAGCACCTTTGCCTGTCCCGGACATCAGGGCGGCGCGTTCTTCAAAAAGCATCCGGCAGGCAAACAGTTTTATGACTTCTACGGCGAGAATGTTTTCCGCTCTGACATGTGCAACGCCGACGTCAAACTGGGCGATCTGCTGATCCACGAAGGTTCGGCTAAAGATGCGCAGAAGTATGCGGCAAAGGTGTTTAACGCCGATAAAACCTACTTTGTGCTCAACGGCACCTCAAGCGCCAATAAAGTGGTGACCAATGCGCTGCTGACCCGCGGCGATCTGGTGCTGTTTGACCGTAACAATCATAAGTCGAACCATCATGGCGCGCTGATTCAGGCGGGCGCGACCCCGGTCTATCTTGAAGCAGCACGTAACCCGTTCGGCTTTATTGGTGGCATTGACGCGCACTGCTTTGATGAGGCTTATCTGCGTGAGCAGATCGCGGTCGTCGCCCCTCAGCGCGCAGAAGAAGCGAGGCCTTTCCGTCTGGCGATTATCCAGCTCGGCACCTACGATGGCACGGTCTACAACGCCCGCCAGGTGGTGGATCGCATCGGTCATCTGTGTGATTACATCCTGTTTGATTCCGCGTGGCTCGGCTATGAGCAGTTCATTCCGCTGATGGAAGGCTGTTCGCCGCTGACCCTGGATCTGAATGAAAACGATCCCGGCATTTTTGTCACCCAGTCTGTGCATAAGCAGCTGGCCGGTTTTTCGCAGACTTCGCAGATCCACAAAAAAGATAATCACATTCGCGGACAGCGGCGCTTCTGCCCGCACAAGCGTCTGAATAACGCCTTTATGCTGCATGCTTCTACCAGCCCGTTTTATCCGCTGTTTGCCGCACTGGATATCAACGCCAGAATGCATCAGGGCGAAGCAGGGCGTCGCATGTGGGATGAGTGCGTCATGCTGGGCATTGAGGCGCGTAAAGCGATCCTCGATCGCTGTGAAATGATCCTGCCGTTTGTGCCGGAAATTGTTGATGGACAGCGCTGGCAGGATGCGCCAGTTGAGACGATCGCCCGCGATCTGCGCTACTTCAGCTTTGAACCGCAGGCGAAGTGGCACGGTTTCGCCGGTTACGCGCGCGATCAGTATCGGGTCGATCCCTGCAAGCTGCTGCTGACCACGGCAGGTATCGATGCGGCAAGCGGGGAATACAGTGATTTCGGGATCCCGGCGACCATTCTGGCGAACTACCTGCGTGAGAACGGCATCGTGCCGGAGAAGTGCGATCTCAACTCGATCCTGTTTTTGCTGACCCCGGCTGAGAGCCCGGAGAAGATGGCGAATCTGGTGGCGATGCTGGCGCAGTTTGAGCAGCACATCAAAGAGGATGCGCCGCTGGCCGAAGTGCTGCCGACGATTTACCGCAAAAACGCCGAACGTTATGCCGGGTATACCCTGCGTCGCCTTTGTCAGGAGATGCATGACCTTTACGTCAGTCATAACGTGAAGGATCTGCAGCGCCTGATGTTCCGCGCCGCCGAGTTCCCGCCGGTCAGCGTAAATCCGCAGGATGCACATCAGGCTTATATTCGCGGCGAAGTGGAGCTGGTTCCGATCGCCGAGGCCGCAGGCCGTGTCGCTGCGGAAGGCGCGTTACCTTATCCACCGGGCGTGCTGTGCGTCGTGCCAGGCGAAGTCTGGGGCGGCGCGGTGCAGCGTTACTTCCTGGCGCTGGAGGAGGGGCTTAATCTGCTGCCGGGCTTCTCGCCGGAGCTGCAGGGCGTTTACACCGAAGAGGATGAGCAGGGACGTAAGTATCTGGTGGCCAATATGATGGTGGGGCGCTGATCTGAGCGGGGCAGAGGCGGGTAGCGGCCCGCCAGGCCTTTAGTTCGCTGCGCGAAAGGGCGCTGAGAGAGTTTCGTTCGTCTCACGAGGTGGGCATGCTTTGCAGCGGGCTGGCACTGAGAAGGTTTCGCCCGCCAGGCGGTCGGGA